>QCNH01000029.1 GCA_003213275.1 Prochlorococcus sp. AG-424-M03
CTAGAGGAAGCATTTGATATTGAAATCCCTGATGAAGCAGCTGAAGGCATTGCAACTGTTGGCGATGCAGTTAAATTCATCGAAGAAAAAAAAGGTTAATCAAGAATGCCTAATTCCCATCGAGTAGTTGTTACTGGTATCGGCGCTGTAACTCCAATTGGTAATAACATTGATGAATATTTACTCAGTCTGCAAAAAGGGACTAATGGGGTCTCCGGGATTACTCTATTTGATCCCGTAGAACATCCTTGCAAATTTGCAGCAGAAGTTAAAAACCTTCAATCTGAAAATTTTCTCGAAGCTAAAGAATCCAAAAGGTGGGATCGTTTCTCACAGTTTGGGGTCATTGCAGCAAAGCAAGCCTTTAAAGATTCTGGACTTGAAATCAATGAAGCAAATGCTTCAAGAATTGGAGTAATTATAGGTTCAGGTGTAGGAGGCTTACTAACAATGGAAAGTCAAGCTCAAATACTGAGTCATAAAGGGCCAAAAAGAGTAAGTCCATTTACAGTACCAATGATGATCCCCAATATGGCAACTGGACTAGCTGCTATTGCTTTGGGAGCAAAAGGACCAAGCTCTTCAGTTTCTACTGCTTGCGCTGCAGGTTCTAATGCAATTGGCGACTCTTTTAGATTACTCCAGTTAGGAAAGGCGGATGTAATGATCTGTGGAGGAGCAGAAGCAAGTATTACTCCCCTTGGAGTAGCTGGTTTTGCCAGTGCTAAAGCTCTTTCTTTTAGAAATGAAAGTCCTCAAACTGCTAGTAGACCTTTTGATGCAGAAAGAGATGGATTTGTTATTGGAGAGGGATCTGGAATTCTTGTTTTAGAAACCTTAGAAAATGCAAAAAAAAGGGATGCAAGAATCTATGCAGAAATTATTGGATATGGAACAACATGCGATGCTCATCACATTACTGCTCCATCTCCTGGAGGGGTTGGAGGAGCAGAAGCTATTAAATTAGCCATTGAAGAAAGTTCTCTCAGTCTTGAAAAAGTTGATTACATTAATGCTCATGGAACGAGTACATCAGCTAATGACAAAAATGAAACTTCTGCAATTAAATCTATATTTAAAGACAGATCCTACCTCATTCCTGTAAGCTCTACTAAGTCGATGACTGGTCATCTCCTAGGAGGTTCAGGAGGTATAGAAGCTGTAGCTTGTATACTTTCTTTGACACATAATTTTATCCCTCCTACAATTAACTACGTCAATCCAGATCCTGATTGTGATCTTGATTATGTACCTAATACTGCAAGAGAAGCTCAAGTAGGAGTTGCTCTTTCTAATTCTTTCGGCTTTGGTGGTCACAATGTTTGCCTTGCTTTCAGCAAAATGAATTGAAGACAACCAATTCTGTATTTCCAACTTATCTTATTTTAAAACAATGGTCGCTGCATCTGTTTCTTTAGAATCACTCTGTGTAAATAGTATAAGAATGCTTGCTGTAGATGCAGTAAATAAATCTAATAGTGGACATCCTGGTTTACCAATGGGGTGTGCTCCGATGGGTTATGCATTATGGCAAAACATACTTAATCACAATCCCAATAATCCAAAATGGTTTAATCGAGATCGTTTTGTATTATCAGCTGGTCATGGCTGTATGTTGTTATATTCTTTGCTTCATCTGACAGGATACAAATCAGTGTCTATAGAGGATATTAAAGAATTTAGACAATGGGGATCCAAAACTCCTGGACATCCAGAAACATTTGAAACTGAAGGAGTTGAAGTTACAGCTGGACCTCTCGGAGCAGGAATTTCGAATGCAGTTGGTTTAGCAATAGCTGAAACTCACTTAGCAGCTAAATTCAATAAGCCTGATTGCAACATTGTTGATCATTATACTTACGTCATAATGGGTGACGGATGTAATCAAGAGGGTATTGCATCAGAGGCTTGCTCATTAGCTGGCCATCTTAAGCTTGGAAAATTAATTGCGCTCTATGATGATAATCAAATTACAATTGATGGACGTACCGATGTTTCTTTCACTGAAGATGTTTTAAAAAGATATGAAGCTTATGGATGGCATGTCCAACATGTTGAAGATGGGAATCATGATGTTAAAGGAATAACTGAAGCTATTGAAAAAGCAAAATTAGTTACAGATAAACCCTCAATAATAAAAATTTCTACCACCATAGGTTATGGATCACCTAATAAATCAGATACTGCTGGCATTCATGGAGCCGCAGTTGGAGAAGAAGAAGCTTCATTAACCAGAAAATTTTTAAATTGGGATTATCCTCCATTTGAAATACCAAATGAGGTATATGATCATTTTAGAAAATCAATAAACAAAGGTGAAGATTTAGAAAGAAAATGGGATTCAAAATTTGAAGAATATCAGAAAAGCTACCCCTCTGAAGGCGCCGAGTTAAAAAGAATGTTAGAAGGCAAATTACCTGAAAATTGGGATTCAGATCTCCCATCTTATTCTCCGGATGATAAAGGTTTGGCTACCAGAAAGCATTCACAAATATGTTTGGGTGCCCTTGGCCCTAACCTTCCTGAATTAATTGGTGGATCAGCAGATTTAACTCATTCTAACTATACAGATATCAAAGGAGAAACTGGATCCTTCCAATCTTCTAGCCCTGAAAAAAGATATCTACATTTTGGTGTACGAGAGCATGCTATGGCAGCCATACTTAATGGTATTGCTTATCACAATAGTGGTCTTATACCTTATGGAGGAACTTTCCTTGTTTTCGCTGATTATATGAGAGGTTCAATGAGGCTCTCAGCACTTAGCGAATTAGGAGTTATCTATGTATTAACCCATGATTCAATTGGTGTAGGTGAAGATGGTCCAACACATCAACCTATTGAAACTATTCCTTCTCTTCGCGCCATGCCTAACATGCTTGTTTTCAGGCCAGGAGATGGGAACGAGACGAGTGGGGCATATAAGCTTGCTATTCAAAATCGAAAAAGACCTTCTGCCCTCTGCTTAAGTCGACAAGGTATGCCAAATCAAGAAAATACTTCAATCGATAAAGTTGCATTAGGAGGATATATAGTTTCTGATTGCGAAGGAACACCAGATTTAATATTTATTGGCACTGGAAGCGAACTAAATCTTTGCATTGAAGCAAGTAAAGAGATTTCAACCTTAGGTAAAAAAACTAGAGTTGTCTCAATGCCTTGCGTAGAACTATTTGAAGAGCAAGAAGCATCTTACAAAGAAAGTGTTCTTCCTAGTAGTGTGACTAAAAGGGTTGTTGTAGAAGCAGCCCATTCATTTGGTTGGCATAAATATACAGGTTTTGATGGTATTTGTATTACTATGGACAGGTTTGGTGCCTCAGCCCCCGGTGGAGAATGTATGAAAAATTTTGGATTTACAGTGGAAAATGTGGTTAATAAGACAAAGGAAATTTTATAAGTATTAATTTGTAACTATACTGAAGTGTTACATTCTTCGAGTTTATCTTTTAGTTGATCAAGAGATTCATCAGAAATTTTTGAATTCATTGGACAATGTTTAGGTCCACACATCGAACAAAATTCAGCTTTTTTAAAGATTTCTTCAGGTAATGTTTCATCATGGTATTGCTTTGCTCTTTCTGGATCTAATGAAAGTTCAAATTGTCGGTTCCAATCAAAGTTATACCTTGCATGACTAAGTTCATCATCTCTATCACGTGCCCCAGCTCGATGTCTTGCGATATCAGCAGCATGAGCAGCTATCTTATAAGCAATTAATCCTTCTCGTACATCTTCTGCATTAGGAAGACCTAGATGTTCTTTGGGAGTTACATAACATAACATAGAAGTACCATACCAGCCCGCCATAGCTGCTCCAATAGCACTTGATATATGGTCATAACCAGGAGAGATATCTGTTACTAATGGTCCAAGGACATAAAAGGGAGCTTCTGAACATTCCTCCATTTGTTTTCTCACATTAAACTCAATTTGATCCATAGGTACATGACCAGGGCCCTCAACCATCACTTGAACATTATGTGCCCATGCTCTTCGAGTAAGTTCTCCTAAGGTCTTCAATTCAGCTAGCTGAGCATCATCAGAAGCATCATGCAAACATCCTGGCCTCAGTGAATCTCCTAAAGAAAACGTACAATCATATTTCTTAAAAATCTCACAAATATCATCAAACCTTGTATAAAGAGGATTTTGCTTAAAATGATGCAACATCCATTGAGCTAGAATACCCCCTCCCCTACTCACAATTCCAGTAATTCTTCCTTTAACTTTTGGCAAATGCTCTATTAATAATCCAGCATGAATAGTTTGATAATCAACTCCCTGCTGGCAATGTTTTTCAATAATATGTAGAAAATCGTCTTCAGTTAGTCTATCTATTGAACCATGTACACTTTCTAAAGCTTGATAAACAGGCACTGTTCCTATAGGAACAGGAGATTCATGAATAATTGCTTGCCTGACTTCATCTAAATTTACTCCCCCGGTAGAAAGATCCATAACTGTATCAGCCCCATATTTAACGGCTAGCTTAAGCTTCTCTACTTCTTCATTGATATCACTTGCATTAGGGGAGGCACCAATATTTGCATTAACTTTACATCTAGAAGCAATACCTATGGACATTGGCTCAAGATTCAAATGATTAATATTAGCTGGAATGATCAATCTTCCTCTTGCCACTTCTTCCATGATTAAAGAAGCAGGTAGATTTTCTTTTTTAGCAACAAAATCCATTTCTTCAGTGATATATCCGTTCCTTGCAAAATTCATCTGAGTCACATTGTCTTTCCCAAGGCGAGGTTTAATCCATGAACTTCTCATAACTTATTAATTTTTAAAAGTGTTATTACTAAAGTTTGATCAAATTTCCACTTCTCTGTATCAGGATTAATGATTCAGGATCAAAGGGCATGATCTCAGCTAAGTTAAATTTCTTAAGCACCCCTAGTATTTATTGTATTAATAGCTCGTTTCTAAAAAATAGTCATCAAATATTGCGTAAAAATAAATAAAAAATTTTCATTTAACTTTTTGATAAGACTTTATCTTATTTAAAATATTTTTCCTCTCCAATTTTCTTCTTACATCTTTCTCCAAAATAATCGAGATTCCCATTAAGCCAATAGGTAAATAAAAAATCTTCTTAGTATTGTCCCTTAATATTATGCCAATAGCGGATATAAGAATCATGAAAGGAGCTACAAAAGAGAGAATAAATACTGTATTGATTTTCATTTATCAACTTTATTAAGTATTTCTTTATTTAATTTTACTATGGATTCAGTTATCACTTTAACTCCAACAGCAATTGCTTTTTCATCTGGATCAAATTTGGAACTATGTAAAGGAGCGCATCCATTTGAACTAGAAACACCAAGCCTAAACATAGCTCCAGGGATCTCATTCAAAAACTCAGCGAAATCTTCAGCACCCAAAGATGGTTTTTGTAATTCGATAACATTTTCTTGGCCCAAAACCTTAATACCCGAATCTCTCAAAACTCTATTAATTTCAGAATTATTATTAACTGGTGGAGTAATTTCTTTAAAACTTACCTTAGCCTCAGCTCCACAACTATTAGCTAAAGAGGAAATATTATCATTAAGCCAATTCCCAATATTCTTAAATAATTTTAGATTGGTACATCTCACAGTGCCAATTAAATTAACCTTTTCGGCAAGAACATTGAATGCACTACCGCCGTTAATTTTACCAAAAGTTATGACTACAGGGTCTAAAGGATCTAACTTACGTGTTATTAATTCCTGAATTCCCGAGATAACTTTAGAGGCCACCCAAATAGCATCAACTCCTTCATGAGGTCGAGCACCATGACCTGATTTCCCTTTAATCTCCACATTAAGTTCCCCAGCAGCTGCAGTTAAGCTTCCCTCTTTAATACCAATAGTTCCAACAGATAATTCAGGAAAGACATGAACACCAAAAATATGGGTTAAACCTTTAGTTGCACCATCCTTAATCATCCATCTAGCACCACTCGCAATTTCTTCAGCGGGCTGAAAAATTATCCTAGTTCCAAAATTAAGTTTTAAATTTTTAACAATTTTTGCCACACCCAACCCAATCGATATATGCAAATCATGACCACATGCATGCATAACACCATCCACTTTTGAGGAAAAACTTAATTTAGTTTTCTCAAATATTGGCAAAGCATCCATATCTACTCTTAAACCTATCATGCCTTTATCCAAAGGGCCAAAATCAGCTATAACTCCAGTTCTACCTATAGATTCTGTCACATCCCAACCAAGATCTTTTAAATAACCACTAATCAAAATTGCAGTTTGATTTTCAAGCCCGCTTAATTCAGGATGTGCATGGATATGTCTTCTCAAATTAATTAATTCATCGTTAAAGGAATCAATTTCTTTAAAAAGCTGTTCACTATTCATTTTTTATTTTAAATCAATGAAGTTCATTAAATCTTTAGTTGGTTTTGGAGGCCATCTTCTTACTTTTATTAACCATTCCTCATCACTATACCTAGGATCTAATTCAGTTACTGCTATCCAATTACTCTCTGCCAAACCAGATTGACCTTTTGACCAATTCAAAGCTGTGAAAGCAGCTCTAGCATCTGCAAAAGTTGGATAACGTCTAATTAATTTTTTTAATTCTTCTTCAGATTTATCAATATTCCCTAACTGGTAATCAGCTAAGGCCAAACTTGACCTTGCCATAGCAAATCCAGGATTATATATAGCAGCTTTTGAAAATAAATCTCTTGCCTTTGCCCAATGAAATGTAGAACCTTCTACGTTAGCTAAATTGTATAGTGCAGAAACATTTTTAGTATCTTTCGAAATAGCAACCATATAATCTTTTTTAGCTTGCGACCAAAGACCCAATGCTTCCTCTGCTATACCTCTATTAATGTAAGGATCTATTTCATTAGGATTCAGACTAATTGCCTTATCTTGATCATCTATTGATCCCTCTACATCTCCAATGACAAGTTTTACATTACCTCTATTGCTAAAACCAGCAGCATCATCAGGGTAGAAATCGAGATAGCGATTCCATTCTTGTAGAGCAAGATTAAATTTTCCTCTTGTACTTAAATCTAATGCATTGTTAAAAAAATCCTCTCTAGAAGGCAATGAATAGCATGGTGCAATATGAAAAATATTGACAAAAACCACAATCAATAAGAAACAAACCTTAATTTTCTTAAAAGACATCATTGTTTGATTCAATGTAGTTTTTCCCTAAAGCGGTAAGTAATCTTCCTCTTGGAGTTCTCTTTAGAAAACCAATTTGGATTAAATATGGCTCAACAACAAATTCTAACATTGAAGAATCATCTCCTAGGCCAGCTGCGATTGAATCTAGGCCAGTTGGAATATTATTATTTAGGTTTAAAAAAGATAAATATTTTCTATCTATATCATCCAATCCTTTTTCATCTATTTGGTAAGAAATTAAAGCTTTCTTGACTAGATTCTTAGAGATAATGTTAGTTTCTCTCACAACTTGAGCATAGTCTCTAACTCGTCTTAATAATCTTAAAGCAATTCTTGGAGTACCTCGAGATATCTTTGCCAGGTCATAAGATGCTTCATCATCTAATTTAAGGTTTATTAATCGAGCAAAATTAACAATTATTAGCTTTAATTCATCATTTGTATAGAATTCAATCTTATGAGATATCCCAAATCTATCTCTTAAAGGCGCACTAATTGAAGCTAATTTAGTTGTCGCTCCAATCAGAGTAAATCTGGGCAGATGAATTGTTCTACATCGTGCTCCTCTACTAGCTCCCATAGTTAAATCTAGTCTAAAATCCTCCATTGCAGAATATAACAACTCTTCAGTTACCCTATTTAATCGATGTATTTCATCAACAAATAAAATTTCACCTTCTTTTAATCCAAGGAGTAAACCTACAATATCTCTAGGTCTCTCAATTGCGGGTGCGGTAGCTATTCTACATTTTGTATTCATTTCGTGAGCTATCAAAAAAGCTAGGGTCGTTTTACCTAGACCAGGCTGTCCATAAAAAAGAGTATGCTCCAAAGGTTCTTTCCTATACATTGAAGCATCTATAGCTATTTTTAAAGAAGATTTAAGTTTTTCTTGACCAATAAAATCTTGTAAAGTAACAGGCCGAGCTAAGTTCAGATTATTATTTCTTTTTTCGTCTGGAATGATTTTTGAATCAACTAGCCTTAGCTCCTTTTTACGAAGAGAAAATTCATTATCGCCTATATTGGAGGAAATTATTGCCATAATAAAAGGTTAATTGCAATTGTTCTGAGTAGAAAGATTTTTACAACTAAAATGACAAAAAATTCAAAAAAAATTCAAAAAAATACTAAAAAAGACAATATTTTTAAACCTCTAGCTGATAATAGATATGCAAAGTTTCAATATGAAATATTTGAAACTATTGAAGCTGGAGTTGAACTTTTAGGGACTGAAGTAAAGTCTATTAGAAACGGAAAAGCAAATTTAAGAGATGGTTACTGTTCGTTCAGAGATGGTGAGATTTTATTATTAAATGTCCACATTTCACCACATAAAAATGTGGGATCTTTTTTTAATCATGATCCACTAAGAAATAGAAAGTTGCTACTACATAAGAAAGAAATAATAAAACTGAAATCAAATACAGAAAAAAAAGGAATGACTATAGTGCCATTATCTCTTTATTTAAAAGGCTCATGGATAAAACTAACTATTGGCGTAGGTAAAGGGAAAAAATTACATGACAAAAGACATTCTGAAAAACAAAAAAGTATGAAAAGAGAGATTAACTCTGCTTTAAAAAGATAAAAATAATCTTGAGGATTCTTGAAACTATCAATCTAAACTTACTGAACTTGGAGGAGGGGAAGGATCTGGATCTGCAATTAACATATGCTGCAGGACTGTTTCAGGTCTCTCACTATCTCTCCAGCGAATTTTATACGCAGGCATTTTTGTACCCCTACTAGTAGTTTGCTCTACTGGTTCAATAACCCATCCTCTTCTTGATCGGCCTTGAGGATTTCTTTTCACTACTGCATCCGCGTGTTTGAAACGGAAACCAACACGTTCTCCACTCATTTAAAAAATTTCGTATTGGATTATTACTTTATTTTACTTCATTCGAGGGTGATTTTTCATTTTTATTCAAAGTTAATTCTGGTTTTAACAATGGGAAAGGTATTACATCTCTAATGGATGGACTATTAGTAATTAACATAATAAGTCTATCAATCCCTATGCCTAGTCCTCCAGTAGGTGGCATCCCAATCTCTAAAGCATTCAAAAAATCTTCATCTATACAATGAGCTTCAAGATCTCCTTGATCTCTTAAAGATTGCTGTAATTGCATTCTTTCTCTTTGATCTACTGGATCTATCAACTCACTAAAAGCATTTGCTAGCTCTCGACCAACAATGAATAATTCAAATCTCTGTACCATTTCTTTATTATCAATATGAGATCTGGCCAAAGGAGAAATTTCAACAGGATAATCGATAACAAAAGTAGGATCTATTAGCTTGGACTCAACTTTTTGCTCGAAGACCTCATTTAAAAGTCTTCCCATAGTATTTACTTTATTAGAAAGTTCTACATTTATACTCTTTACAGCTATTTTTGCTGCTTGAAAATCACCACTGAAAGAATCAAAATCAATCCCTGTATATTCCTTGACTATATTTTTCATAGATATTCTTGACCAAGGTTTAGAAAAATCAATTTCCATATCTTGATACTTTATAGATAAAGTCCCACAAGTATTAAATACGATGTCTTTAATCAGTTCTTCTGTTAAATTCATCATATCTACATAATTAGAAAAAGCTTGATAAATCTCAACTGAAGTAAATTCTGGATTATGCTTTGTACTTATCCCCTCATTACGAAAGATTCTTCCCAATTCATAAACTTTCTCAAATCCTCCAACAACCATTCTTTTTAAATGTAATTCTGTAGCTATTCTTAAATACAAAGGAATATCTAATGTATTGTGATGCGTAATAAATGGTCTTGCTTCAGCTCCACCAGCTTCAGATTGCAGTATTGGAGTCTCTATTTCTAAGAAATTCCTCTTATCTAGCCATCTTCTTATAAAACTTATGCATTGTGCTCTTATTTTAAAGACATTTTTAGAGTGAGGATTAACTATTAAATCGAGATAACGTTGTCGATATCTTTTTTGAATATCAGTCAATCCATGCCATTTATCTGGTAGAGGTTGTAATGATTTGGATAACATTTCCCATTTATCTACTTTAATTGAAAGTTCACCTTTATTTGTTTTTTTTATAGTTCCAAAGACGCCTATCCAATCACCAATATCTACTATTTCCTTAATATCTTCAAAAGAAAGCAATTTTTGGTTATCCAAATTTAAATTAATAATCCTTTTATCTAGATAAAGCTGAATCTGACCTTCTTGGTCATTTATGGTGAAAAAGGCAATTTTACCCATCACCCTTTTTGCCATCACTCTACCTGCAAGAGAAACACTGAAGTCTTCCTCTTGACCATTTTCTAGATAATCAAATTTTTGGATAAGAAATTGTGTAGTATGGGAAACTTCAAAACTTTCTGCGTAAGAAGCAAATCCTTTACTCACTAGTGAATTAGCTTTTTGTAATCGTGCTTCTCTGATTTCAGACAAAATTTAGCTTATTGATTTGTTTTATTTAATAAAATTATCAGACTAAGGCTCAACTTGCCAAAGATGTTGCTGTTTCACCAACTCTCTGGGATGCATAACCTATCCCTCGAACAGTTAATATTAGTTCAGGATTTCTTGGGTCTGGCTCAAGTTTACCTCGAAGTCTTGCTACATATACATCTACAACTCTTAGATCTGCCGCTCTCCTAGGAGGATAACCCCATAACTGCTCAAGAATTTCAGCTCGTGGAACAACTTTACCAGGCTCGTCAAATAATAATTCTAGAAGGCTAAATTCAGTATAAGTCAGACTAATTCTTTCCCCAGCTCTAGAAACTTGTCTTCTATTAGTATCAACTACTAAACTTCCAAATTTCATAACTCCTTTACCAGAAGGTACCTCTTGCGTTTCGGCAACAGATACAGTTGGGCCCATTCTTCGTAAGATAGTAGCTATCCTAGCTTCTAACTCTTTTGGGCTAAATGGTTTTGATAAGTAATCATCAGCTCCTAAATCCAAACCTGCAACTCTCTCTGAAATCGCCTCTAGTGCAGTTAAAAATATTATTGGTACCACTGATTCAGCCCTAATTCTTCTGCAAACTGCAAATCCATCCATTTTTGGAAGCATAACATCAAGAACGATCAAGTCAGGGGAATCTCTATGAAAAGATTCAAGAGCTTCTTCGCCATTGGTGGCTGAATTTACTTGATATCCTGCTAGTTGAAGTCTAGTAACTAATACCTTCAAAACTGCCGGTTCATCATCAACAACTAAAATTCTTGCTTTTGACATAGTTAAAAAAGATTTCCTGATATTTCAAAGCAAAAATTTATTGCATTGAATTTTCATTGTAACAATTAAAAATATAACATTATGAACCCACAAAGAGATATTCCTAAGATTTAAAAAATTTTAAACAATTAATTAAAGGTAACTAATTTCTTTAGGCTTTTTTACTTCTTTGAGAAATTTATGATTGTAATTTTTCCCCTTTGTGATTTAAAGAGTTTCAAAAGTTGGGAACAAATGAAGGGTGCAAATAAACCAGTAAGAAAAACTTCAGCTAAAATATTTTTAACACTGGGGATAAACAGTAAAAAATTACTATCTGAAAAATTTCTAAACAAAATTTGTAAAAAGTAAAAAGTCCCGCATAAAAAACTTCCAAAAGAACAAATTAAACCATACCTAAAATGTCCCAAAAGAATATCACTATGTAATTTAATTCTCCCAAACAAAAATCCACATAAAATTAAACCTGGTATTTGAGTAAAATTATTATCTAAAGTTAGAGAATCTAATATTAGACCTAAAAACAAACCAAATACTAAGCCATTGATTGATCCATTAATCATTGACCAAGGCAATAACCAAAATAACGGCCAATATGGCTGAATACCTAAAAATCCAAGCCAATTAGGGTGCCACAAAAAAATAATTGGGATAAAAATAAAAAATATTATGGATGATTTTTTTGTAAAGAATTTATTCATTAACTATTTCCTTTCAAAATTTGCACCCAATCAATAACGTGAGGTTTTGCCAAAAGTAAAATTTTTGCCGTTTTTTTTGATTTCAATGGCTTATCTATAGATTGGACAATGCCAATAGGGATATTTGGAGGTAATAAAGTACTAGCAGGAGAAGATGATACAAAATCTCCGACTTTAATATCAGCATCTTTTGAATAAAGTATTAAGCTTGGATAATCATCTCCTAAACCAACCAGTAATCCATTAATTTGAATTCTATCCAGCCAAACTCCTAACTTACTTTCTGGAGAGGTTATTAAAGTTACCGACGAAGTTAATAAAGAAGTATTTTTTACTCTTCCTAATAATCCACCCGGACCAATAACAATATTACCAATTTCTACTCCATCTTTTGAACCTTTGTTTAATATTATTTGTCTCCACCAACTACCTGTTTTTCTCGAAATGACTGCAGCTGCAATATTATCATTATCAGATGATTCTTGAAGAGATAAGATTTCCCGCAATCTTATATTATCCTTTTTAAGAAGATTTAACTTTATTAAAGATTCTTGGTCTATGCTCTTAAGAATAACTTCTTTTTGAAATTGACCAGGCCAAAAAGGCTTTGAAATAAAATAATAAAAATCCTTATAAAAAGAACCCTTTGATATTCTGACAAAAACTAAAAATACAAAAATTCCCAAAAAAAACCCAACTATTCTTTGTATGCCACCAACGACTAGTAGAAATTCGTCGGATATTTAACATAATATTAATCTCTTATGGAATTCCGTATAAAGTCTGGAGTGTCAACAACTCTTTTCAATTTTTTAAAATCATCCAAAACCTCTCCACAACCATTAACTACGCAAAGTAGTGGGTTTTCTGCTATGTGAGTAAAAATTCCAGTTTCATGGCTCAATAAATCATTAATGCCTCTGACTAAAGCTCCACCTCCTGCAAGCATAATCCCCCTGTCAACAATGTCTGCAGCAAGTTCAGGAGGGGTTCGCTCTAAAGTTCTTTTTACAGCTTCCACTATTTTGCTAAGTGTTTCAGCCATGGCTTCTCTGATCTCTCCTGATGTCAAAGTAACTGACCTAGGTAGGCCAGATAAAAGATGTAAACCTCTGACCTCGATAGTAGTTTTATCAAACTCATCATCTGGAAATGCAGATCCAATTTTGATTTTTATATCTTCTGCAGTTCTCTCTCCAACAACTAAATTGTGAACTTTTTTGAGATATAGCGCAATTGACTCATTTATTTCGTCACCCGCTATTCGAACAGATTCACTCAATAC
>QCNH01000030.1 GCA_003213275.1 Prochlorococcus sp. AG-424-M03
GTTAGTTTTTTAGTGATTTTGAGAGAGGGATATCCTGTTGAATCAAATACTCTTAAAATGTTAGAAACTTATAAAGTGAAATTTAAGATTTCAACAATAAAAATCCCAAACATTTCAAGTTCTAAGCTCAGGTCAAATTTTAATTATTCTAATTTACCAACTTCATTAATAGATATTGTTAAAAAGAATAATTTATATAAATCCACTAAATTAGTTGAATGAAGTTTTTAATTGCTCAAATTAATCCAGTTGTTGGTGATTTAGAGGGTAATGCAAAAAAAATACTTTATACTGCTTCGAAAGCTAGCTCAACTTCTGCTGATTTAGTTCTTACTCCAGAATTATCATTATGGGGATATCCAGCAAACGACTTACTTCTAAAAAAAAATTTAATCGACAATCAATATCAAATTCTTGACCAATTAGCCTTAGATATTAATAAAAAATATGGAAACATAAGCATTACAGTAGGGATAGCTGAGATAATAAATGATTCTTTTTTCCCAAATCTTTATAATTCTATTGCAATGCTTGAGCGCGGTGAGTGGAAAATCATTGCTCGTAAAATTATTCTTCCCACCTATGAAGTATTTGATGAGAAAAGATACTTTAGATCAGAAGAAAAAGTTTCAGTTTTAACAAAAGAAATTAATAATAAAACTTGGCGACTTGGCTTTACCATATGTGAGGATTTATGGGTCAACAAAAATATAGAAGGTAGAGGAATTCATAAAAAGAATCCTATTTTTGATTTAAAGAAAAAAAAAGTTGATATCTTAGTGAACTTATCGGCCTCACCATATACCTTCAAAAAGTTAGAGCTAAGATCCAAAGTTTCCAGTTTTGCTGCTCAATATCTTCAAGTACCGCTGATATATGTAAACCAGATTGGAGCAAATGATAATTTAATTTTTGATGGAAATAGTTTTATTCTTGACAAGAATGGATCTAAAATTAAGCAATTAAAATCTTTTGCAGAAGACCTCTCAAGTTGGAACATTGAGCAAACAAAACCTCAAAAAAATAAATTTGAAAAGTCTGAGATGTCATCAATTTTTGATGCATTAGTCCTTGGTGTTAGGGATTATGCTCAAAAATGCGGTTTTAAAACAGCTTTAATTGGACTAAGTGGTGGAATTGATTCAGCACTAGTTTCAGCAATTGCGACAGCAGCTCTTGGCAGTAATAATATTTATTGCGTCTCAATGCCCTCTAAGTGGAGCTCATCTCATTCAAAGAGTGATGCGCAAGATTTAGCGAGAAGATTAAAAATAAATTTCAATAGCATTCCAATTGAAAATTTGATGATATCTTTTGAAGAATCTTTTATAAATGCCATATCTTTCAAGATGGCTGAAATAACAAATCAAAATATTCAATCAAGAATAAGAGGAACGCTTCTGATGGCTTTAGCAAATCAAGAAAAGCATTTATTACTTTCAACAGGAAATAAATCAGAGCTAGCTGTAGGATATTGCACACTTTATGGTGATATGAATGGGGGATTATCGGTAATTGGTGATTTATATAAAACTAATGTTTTTAAATTATGCAATTGGCTTGATAGTAAAGATTCAATTAATCATAGAAAATCATATATGTTAGATACTAATATAGATATAATTGGAGAAAATATACGTACGAAAGCTCCAAGTGCAGAATTAGGTCCTGATCAATTAGATACTGATTCTCTACCACCTTATTTTATTTTAGATAATATTCTTAAAAGAATTATTGAAGAGAAAAAGGATTTACAACAAATAGAAGAAGATGGTTATAAAAAAGATTTAATTTTAAAAATTATCTCACTCATAAAAAAAGCGGAATTTAAAAGAAAGCAGGCTCCTCCCATCCTAAAACTAAGCAGTCAATCATTAGGAAGTGACTGGAGAGTTCCCATAGCAATATCTTATTAATCACTATAAGAACACTGTTGGATTTTTTTTAAAGGCCGTTTAACTGAATCAAGGTTGATACCTTTTTTGATAGCAAGAATTATGCCTGCAGCTTCTAAATAATTATCCACTTCAAAAAGATTGGGATAATCATAAAACTCATTTGTCACTTTTAATGTATTTTGATTTTTTACAGAGATAATATTTAAACCTTTTTCAATCCCTGCTAGTACTGCTTCTCCACCTAGTGCCCCATTAGGAACAACAATAGATTCAATCTGATCAGGGTGTAGTGAGATTGATTCATTTTTAGCAGGCAATTCAACAATGTCAGGTGCATTGCTTAATCCAATCAGTACTGATGGTAAAAAGGTGTATCCTATTTCTTCTGCAGCTGCACGAGGATCTAAATTTTCATTCAATTCAATTGGATTTAAAGCAGGTGCGTGAGCACAGGGGACTTTCAAAAATTTGCTTATTAAATGACTTATAACTGCTTCGACTCCAGAAATAGGATCAACCCCTTTCCCCTCTCTATAGATATTTGTTTCTAAAGAATCTAGATCATCTGGAAATTTTGCCACAATTGCTATTGCCGTAACTCCTTTTTCTATTAGAAATTTTCCAGCATCAATTAGAGTATCAGGATTTTCAATTGTGCCACCACTGATTTTTGAAGAATCAGAATCAATAACTATGTTTAATGGCTTTTTTGTAATCACATAAGAATGAACATTAATCCCTAAAGTAGAAACACATGCATCAGCAACTTGTAAATGTCTTACTAATATTTCTTTTTCAATGGCTGAATCAAAAATTATCCCAACTTTCTGTTGCTTTACCCTTTTTAAAGCGATTTCTCCTTTAGCAAGTCGGTCTAAACTATAGCCCTCAACATAAAAAATATTTTTATCTTTTTCAGAAAGAGTACCGCCATTCATAACATTTGGATGAGTAATTAAACATCCACTTGCCGATGCTAATAATTTAGCGGTAGGAAGTGCATCCCCAGCAAAACCTCCCACTTCACAACCAATACCAGTTGGAACAATAAATATTGTTGGTGAATTTTCCATTATTAAAAATGTTTCAATTTATATTTTTTAATTAGCTAAGACAGCTTTAATTTTAAGTTTTTTTGTTCCAAAAGAGTCAATAGAATTTTGAATATCAACAATTGACCATCGAATTAAATCACCTTTTTTTTCTAAATTTGCAATAATAAATTCCCTTAGATTTTTTAATTTTATTGAAACTGGCCAATCTAAATAATAATCAATTGAACTTAATTTCATTTTTGATATTTACCAAATTGATCATTATATAAATCATCTTCTACTTCTTTTCCAATAACAATATTCAAATCTGACTTGGGATATGCCACACACAAAAGTGCAAAGCCCTTTTCCCTTAAATCATCATTTAATCCCATTGCATCTTCTTGATCTACAGATCCTTCCAATATCATGGATGCACAATCTGTACAAACTCCTGAACAACAACTACTTGGTAAATCTATTCCATTCATTTTTGCGGCTGAAATAATATCTTGATCTTCAGAACATAAAAAACTAAAAGTCTTTTGCTCAAATTGAACTTTGATATTGTATTCAGGCATATCCTAAATCTTATTGCTAAACTGCTGAACCTCCCACAACTTCTAATATTTCTTGAGTGATAGCTGCTTGTCTGGCTTTGTTATAGGTTAAATTCAAAGTACTTGCTAATTCTTTAGCATTATCACTCGCATTATTCATAGCAGTCATCCTGCAAGCTAGTTCTGAAGCTGCCGACTCTTGAAGAGCTCTTAGTACCTGATTCTGTAAATATAATGGTAATAACGAATCTAATAGTTGATCAGGACTTTGTTCAAAAACAATATCAGATGGCAACTTCTCTGAATCACTTTTTTCAATATTTGATTTTTCAACAAGTAACTTACTATCTTTTGTAGTCAATCTAAAAATTTCATCGTTTTCTTCAGCAATTCCTTGAGGGTCAAGTGGCAATAGTGTTTGAACGACAGGGGCGCAGCTAACTAGGGTGATGAATTTCGTGTAAATAATTTCCACCCTATCAGAATTTTCTGAAAGAAATTCAGCTAAAATCTCATTTGTAACTCCTTCAGAGTCCTTGACTGTAGGTACCTGCTCAAGTTCTTTGAAAGTACTTTTAATGACATATCTATCCTTTCTATTTTGAAAATATCCAATAGCTTTCTTTCCTACCAAAATTAAATTTGGCTGATACCCTTGTTTGACTAATTCTGCGTATCTTATTTCTACCTTTTTTATTATATTTGTGTTGTAACCACCGCATAAACCTCTATCCGCAGTTATGCAAACCAAGGTGATGCTCTTTACTTCTCTCTTGGATAATAGAGGAGAGTCGACAGCCTCAAATTGTACTCTAGATTGAATATTTTCTAAGACCCGTGCAAGTTTATCTGCAAAAGGTCTACTCTTAAGAACTTGATCTTGAGCTCTCCTAACTTTTGCAGCTGCAACAAGTCTCATTGCCTCCGTTATTTTTCTTGTATTTTTAACGGAAACGATTCGATCTCTAATCTCTTTAAGATTTGCCATGGTATCTCCTTAAATAAATTTAAACTGTGGCAAGCATTGATGATTTAACTTCATTTATCACCTCTTTTAGTGTCGCTTCTAATCCTTCATTTAATTTCTTTTCTTTAAGAATCTCTTCTATAAATTCTGCTTTATTTAACTTTAGGTATTCCCTAAGTTCAGTTGCAAATTTAGTAACATCTTCAACAGGAACCTCATCAATAAGACCTTTAACTCCTGCATAAACAACTGCAACTTGTTCAGCAAGGTTTAGAGGAGAGAATTGAGGTTGCTTTAATAACTCTCTTAGTCTTTTGCCTCTTTCAAGTTGTTGCTGAGTTGCTTCATCAAGATCAGATGCGAACTGAGAAAAAGCAGCTAGTTCATCAAACTGTGCGAGTTCCAACTTCAAGGTTCCAGCAATTTTCTTAATTGCTTTTGTCTGAGCTGCTCCTCCAACACGGCTCACAGAAATACCAACGTTAATAGCTGGTCTTAATCCTGAGTTGAATAAATCTGCACTCAAGAATATTTGTCCATCGGTAATTGAAATGACATTAGTTGGGATGTACGCGGAAACGTCCCCCGCCTGAGTTTCAATAATTGGCAGAGCTGTCATAGAACCACCTCCCATAGCATCAGAAAGTTTTGCTGCTCTTTCTAGTAATCTGCTGTGCAAGTAGAAAACATCTCCTGGATAAGCTTCTCTTCCTGGTGGTCTTTTTAAAAGGAGAGACATTTGTCTATAAGCCTGAGCTTGTTTTGTTAAATCATCATAAATAACAAGTGTTGCTTTACCCTGATACATAAAATGTTCAGCAATTGCTGCACCGGTATAAGGGGCTAAGTACTGTAATGCTGCTGGTTCTGAAGCACCTGCACTAACCACAACTGTATAATCTAATGCACCTCTCTCTCTTAAAACCTCTACTATATTTGCTACTGATGCTGACTTCTGACCAATAGCAACATAAACACAAACTACATCTTGGCCTTTTTGATTGATTATAGTATCAATAGCAATTGCAGATTTTCCTGTTTGTCTATCACCAATAATTAATTCTCTTTGACCTCTTCCCACAGGAATCATTGCATCAATAGATGTAATACCTGTTTGCATTGGTTCATGTACTGATCTTCTCTTGATTATTCCAGGAGCCATTTCTTCTATCAATCTAGTATCACTTGTTGGTATTTCTCCCTTACCATCTATTGGTTGTCCTAGAGGGTTAACGACTCTTCCCTGCATTGCCTCACCAACAGGAACAGATGCGATTTTACCTGTAGATTTCACGTTACTTCCTTCTTGGACACCAAGTGCCTCGCCCATTAAAACGGCTCCAACATTATCATCTTCAAGGTTTAAAGCTATACCTTCGGTACCATCTTCAAATTCCAATAACTCACCAGCCATGACCTGATCTAAGCCATATATTCTTGCAATGCCATCCCCTATTTGTAGAACAGTTCCTACATTGCTAACACTTACGGATTGGTCATAATCAGTTATTTGTTGTTTTAAGATTGAACTGATTTCATCAGGGCGTATAGATACCATGGATTTAAGAATTTAAGGTTGATTTAAAAGTTACTTGGAAAGTGACAAACCAAGTTTTCTAATTTGTGAAGCAAGGGAAGCATCAATTACTTTTGATCCTACACTGGCGACGAAACCACCAATAAGAGATGGGTCGATTTTAGTTACAAGTTCTAATTTTTCAGTGCCAGCAATATTGATGATCTTTTTGGTGATTAAACCTTTCTGTTCATCAGTAAGCTCGACAGCAGAAGTAACAGTTGCTAAAGCAATATTACTATTTTCTCGGTAAATCTCTAAAAATCTATCAAGAATGGAAGTAAGAATTCCAATTCTTTGCCTATCGGCCAATAATTTCAAGAAATTCAGTAAAGAAGAATTAACCTTATTTGAAAAAATTTCAATAATAATTTTCTTCTTAGCATCTGTCTCTAAAATGGGAGAGGATAATGCCTGCTCCAAGTCAGGGGAATCTTTTAGTAATTCTAAAAGTTGTTTAACCTCTGAAACTATCTCTTCAGTTTGTGAATTTTCATTTACAACTTGAAGTAATGCCTCTGCATATGGTGTAGTAACTGAATTTAAAAGTGGCATTAGTTCACCTCAATATTGTTAATTGATTGAGTTACCAAACTTTCTTGTGTTGTTTTATCAAGTCGATTTGGGAGAGAATCTAAAGCTTTCTTAATTGCTAGTTCTACAGCTTCTTTTCGAAGTTGAGAAATTGCTCTGGATGCTTCAGAGCTCTCGTCAGAAATTGCACTTTGTTTAATTCGTGCCATCTCTTCAATTGCTTTTTTCTCACTTTCCATTCTGATTGATTCAGATCTTTTGAGAGAATCTGCCTTTATTTGAGAAGCTTTCTCTTCTGCAGAAGATAAGTCCTTCTTTGCCTTCTCTAAAGCTTGAGTAGCCTTCAATAGGCGATCTTCGGCATCTTTTAATTCAAGAAGGATTCCTTCTCTTCTTTTCTTAAGCATTTTACCTAGAAAACCTGGCAAAAATTTATAAAGGCCAAAAACAACTACAGCCCAGTTAATGATATTAGTTTCGAATAAATTGAAATTTAATCCAAAACCCTCTGTAGCTAAAAGAGTTAAATTCATTTTTCTAGAATCAATCTATTAACAATAAGTTCGCTTAAATCATCAGCTTGTTTAGAAAGTTGATCACGAGCAGCTGACGTCTGACTTTCAATTTCCAGCCTTGCTTTTTCTTTTGAAGCGTTTGCTTCATTATTAGCAAGTTCTAGTGCTTCTTTATAAAGCTTATCAGATTCATTCTCTGCTTCGTTCACAATTCTTAGAGCTTCTGAACGAGCACTTTGAAGTTGATTTAGTAAATCAGCTTCTAATTTTTTAACCTCTGAAAGTTTATTTTTGGCCTCAATAATATTATTACTTACAAACTTTTCTCTTTTCTCAACAACATTGCCAACTGGCTTAAAAAAGAGAGAATTTAATATGTAAGTAAGAGCAACTACTTGGATTGCCATTAGAGGCAAAGTGGCATTAATATCAAATAATCCACCTTCTGTAGCACCAAAAAAATTAAAGGCCAACATATGATTCAGTTGAAGTTAAAAAATTAAATTTAAATATTGCTAATAAGAAATAGAAGCAATATTAACTTTTAGGAAAAAGGATTCGCAAAAAGTAGTACCAAAGCCACAACTAATCCATAGATTGTTAATGACTCCATAAAAGCAAATGATAAAAGAAGAGTTCCTCTGATTTTACCTTCAGCTTCTGGTTGACGGGCTATACCCTCAACAGCACCTTGAGCTGCGTTACCTTGTCCAAGACCTGGGCCAATAGCACCTAAGCCAACTGCTAAACCAGCAGCTACAACTGATGCAGCGGAAGTAATCGAATCCATAATTTTGAAATAAAGAGCTTAATACTTGTGATAAATCTTTTTTGTCATACACGCTTGGACATTCTTGAGTTTAAGAATGGGCCTGATATTCTCAGACCTACGCGATTAGATATTTTGCCAGATTAAAGACACTTTGTAAAAGTATCTGAGTATATTAGGAGAAAGCTAATGATGTTCTTCAACAGCTTCTCCAATGTAGTAGGCGGCTAGAGTTGCAAAAATCAATGCCTGAATTGCACTAGTAAACAATCCTAGAAACATAACAGGTATTGGAAGAATTAGTGGAACTAAAAAGACTAAAACACCAACAACAAGTTCATCAGCCAAAATATTTCCAAATAGCCTGAAAGAAAGTGATAAAGGCTTAGTAAAGTCCTCTAGAATTTTAAAAGGAAGCATAATGGGAGTTGGGTGAACATAGTATTCGAAGTATCTCCAACCCTTATTGCTTAAACCGGCATAGAAATAAGAAAGTGAAACCAATAAAGCCAAGGCTATTGTTGTATTTATATCTGCAGTAGGTGCTCCCAATTCTCCACTTGGTAACTTAATCAATCTCCACGGAATTAAAGCTCCTCCCCAATTACTAACAAAGACGAATAAAAATAAAGTACCTATAAATGGCATCCAATCTCTATAAACTTTTTCACCTATTTGAGTTCTCGCAAGATCTCTAATGTAATCCCAGAGAAACTCCAGCAAGTTTTGAAGGCCTTTAGGATCATTTTCCATTTTTTTAGTTCCTAAAGAAATAAAAACTAATAACGCTCCTAATAAAATCCAAGATGTTAAAAATACCTGCCCATGAAGTCTGATATTTCCAATTTGCCAATAAAGATGTTGACCAACTTCTAATGCTGCAAAATTTGTTAGCAAGGAATTAAAGAACATTGTGATTTGAATAAAAGATTAGTAAATTTTTGAGGAAAAAGTTTACTTAAGAACGTGAAAAATAAAAAATGAGTGCAGGTTTATAAATAAAAAAACCTATCATTGCAGGAAAAATATCCAAAGATCCTAGCTTGCTGGCAAAAATAAAGAGGCAAACTGGAACGAATAGTTGCAATTTTGATACACCTGATGATTCTTTACCAAGTTTTCCTACACTTTTAGCAAGCAAACGTAAGTAAAAAATACCGGCAATTGCACCTATCAAAATACTAAAACCAAAAGTAAATCCGAGAAAAATTCCAGTTATTGATGCTAATACAATAGAAACAATAAAAGTAATTCCAAAAATTGTTAATTGCAATTTTGTGTATTCATCATTTTGAGAAAGCAAATTTTCTATTTGATTGGCAATGCCAGATTTACTTTCTTTGATGATCGAATTATCGAGGGATTGAGTAAATTGAACATTCTTATTTGAAGGATGCTCAATTTTTTTTCTGTTTGAGTCCACTGATGTGAACATAGTTTAGAACCCCCCTCTAAAATGGTTTGAAGTAAGTATATAAACTCACGGAATCTATCACGGAGAGGTGCCCTTTAGCTAGTTTTTTTCTATAAAAATTTAATTCTTAAGATTTATGATGAATCTATAGACCATTTTTAATTTATTCTTGAAGAATAAATTTCATGAAAATTAATCTTTATTAATTGATTTACACTCTAAAAAGTTAAGAAAAGACTTGGCAAAATCTCAATTAAACGTCTCAATAGTAAATATACATCTAAAAAATTGGAGATAAGTCAAGAAAAAATAAAATATAAAAGAATTTCTAAAAGAAAAAAAACCCTTAGTAATGATAACAAAAAGAATCAAAGAAATTTATTAGAATCTATATCTCCCTTACCTTGGAAGATATGGCCTTATGAGGCAAAAATCCTCGTTATGCTGGTTGCAATTTGGTCAATATTAGGAATATGTATTCTAGGATCATCAAGTTGGTGGGTAGCTAGTAGGGAAATGGGGAATTGGGCTTACTTTTTAAAAAAACAAATTATTTGGACAATTCCAGGCATTGGTCTATTTTATTTCGTTCTTAATACAAATATTAGAAATCTCTTAAAGTTTTCAAGAATTATTTTTTATATTTTATTCTTTTTAATTTTCCTAACAAATATTACTGGAATTACAGTAAATGGATCATCAAGATGGCTAGTACTAGGCAATTTACGTCTGCAACCATCTGAATTAATTAAACCTTTTCTAATTCTAGAAGCTTCTAACCTTTTCGCTCATTGGAATCTGATAAAAAATGACAAAAAATTAATTACAATAATTTCATTTGGTTTATTAATTTTATTAATACTAAAGCAACCTAATTTAAGTACTGCATCATTAACTGGAATTCTTTTTTGGGTTATGGGTTTATGTGGAGGAGTAAAACTTAGCTCTCTTTGCTCATTCGCATCATTAGGATTCATTACTGGATGTATTAGTATCCTCAATAACGAATATCAAAAACTTAGAGTTACTTCATTTATAGATCCTTGGGAAGATCAACAGGAAAGTGGATTTCAATTGGTTCAGAGTTTATTAGCAATAGGTTCAGGTGGTCTATTCGGACAAGGTTTTGGCCTGTCTATACAAAAATTACAGTACCTACCTTTTATGTACACAGATTTTATTTTTGCCATTTTTGCTGAAGAATTTGGTTTATTGGGATGTAGCTTATTCTTAGGATTTCTAGCAGTTTTCTCTTATATAAGTCTAAGAATTGCTCTTAAGTGCAGAAACAACTATACAAAATTAGTTGCTATAGGATGTGGTGTATTGTTGATAGGTCAATCAATAATGCATATTGCTGTAGCAACAGGTTCAATGCCAACTACAGGTTTACCACTACCCTTTATTAGTTATGGAGGGAATTCATTAATCGCATCTTTTTTTATTGCAGGAATGTTACTTAGATGTTCATTAGAATCTACAGGATTCATAGGTATGATAAGTACACGAAAGGCTCTTAATTAGTTAGAATTTAAAAGATTTAAGTCAAACTATCGAATCATTTAATTTAGTTATTTCAGAATTATCCCAAAGAGGTAACCTGCTTATGCAGAATAGCCTTAATAATCCTGGCCCACTAACTATATTTTTGGTTTTCAGCGCAGGACTTTTAACAAGTCTCGGCCCATGTTCATTATCATTACTGCCAGTCACAATTGCTTATATAGGAGGAACAGAAAAAAATAAATTTAAACTTGTTAGTTTTTCAGGAGGGGTTGTTTTTTCACTCGTTGCACTTGGGGCTGCTAGTGGATTCTTAGGTAAAATATACGGGCAAATTCCATCTTATTACACTTCGTTTGTTGCCTTAATAGCAATAATAATGGGTTTAAATTTACTAGGAATTCTAAAGTTTCAGTTCCCAAATGGACCTGATTTAAAAATAATTGAAGATAAAATACCATCATTTCTAGCACCTTTTACAATAGGAACTACTTTTGGATTAGCCTCTTCACCTTGTATTACTCCAGTTTTAGCAACTCTTCTGGCTTGGGTATCGCAAGCCAAAAACCCGACGATCTCTATTATTTTTTTATTCTTCTTTGGAATAGGCCAAGTAACTCCATTAATTGTTGCAGGAGCTACTGCAGAAAACTTAAAAAAATTTTTAGAGCTTAGAAGATTTAGTCAAATAATTCCCACATTAAGTGGAATTTTTTTAGTTTCCCTAGGATTATTAAATTTATTTTCAAATTGGATTTAAATGATTATTTTTAAGAATTTAATTTTAAAAATATCAAGTTTAAGGTTTGCTATTTCACTAATAATCTTCATAGCGATTTCAAGTGGCATAGGAACTTTCATACCTCAAGGTAATAATAGAAAATTTTATATTGATATTTTCGATGATGATCCTATTTTCGGATTTTTAAATGGAGAAAATGTCTTAACACTTCAATTGGATCATATTTATACAAGCTTTTGGTTTTTATTTGCATTAATTATTCTTTGCATTTCTCTCACAGCTTGTAGTTTCAGGAGGCAAATACCATCATTAAAAGCGTCATTAAAATGGATTGAATATAAGAGCGAAGAAAAATTCAGCAAATTGCAATTAACTGCAAGTCATCAAATCAATGAAGATAAAGACCACATATCAAGAGCTGATTTATTACTTAAACAAAGAGGATGGAAAACATGCAAATTTAAAAGTCATATTTCCGCAAGAAGAGGTTTAATTGGAAAAGTCGGTCCTTTAGTTGTACATATTGGATTAATAGTCTTACTTATAGGTTCAGCATATGGAAGTTTTACAAGTCAATCAAAAGAACAATATTTGTTGCCTGGAGAAAGCTTGGATCTGATTAATGAGAGCACAAACTCAACATCTAACGTAAGATTAGTCGATTTTTCTATAGAACGAGAAAGTGATGGTATACCCAAGCAGTTCATTTCAAAATTAGATTTTTCTTCTGAAGATTTAAAATTAAATGAAATAAAAACTGCGAAAGTTAATTACCCAATAAGGTTTAAAGGATTAACTATTTATCAAGCTGATTGGGCAATATCAAATATAGTTTTAGAAATAGACAATATCCTTTATCAATTACAATTAAAGGAGATTCCTGAAATAGGCAATCAAGTTTGGGGAGTGTTAGTTGAATTAGGTTCAGAGACTAAAAAAAATTTCCTTTTAACCATAGATAATGAAAATGGTCCACTTAAGATTTCCAATATAGAAAATTTTTCCGAGAATATTCTTTATATCAATGGAGATCCTTTAGAAATTAACTCTTCAAAATTATCTTTAAAAAAAATAATCCCCAGCAGTGGATTAATTATTAAAAATGATCCCTCTATACCATTTATTTACTTTTCTTTCATCTTAATAATTTTTGGAACAATAATAAGTCTTATACCCACCAACCAATTATGGGTACTTGTAAATAAAGACTCAAAAAAGTTATCCATTGGAGGTCTAAGCAATAAAAATCTAGTTGGTTTTAAAAAAGAATTTTTAAAATTATCAGAAGAAATAAAAAGTTTTTAATTTTTTTTCTGTCCACTAAAAATATCTAACTGCATAGAAACATTCCCTCTAGGGTTAAATGCAGCATTTAAATGTATCCAGTGCGGTGAGCCTGCG
>QCNH01000031.1 GCA_003213275.1 Prochlorococcus sp. AG-424-M03
ACTTTGAGTGCTTCATTAAGATCATATAGATCATTATTTTCTAGATTTATCATTCTTTAGATCCAAGGGTCATCTTCTTTTTTATCTCTAAAAGATCCTGATATTCTTTCATCATTATAAAAACTTTTTTGTTTAAAATCTAAGTTTTGGTTTATATCTTCATCTTCTTCTTCGAGCCAATCTTCTAATCTATTAGAAGCTTTATTTTTCATATCTTCAAATTTATCAATAAATTTTTTTCCTTTTTGCAAAAATTCATTTTTGATACTTGATTTGATCAAATGTAAATCATCTAAAGAATTAATTTCACAAAAAACTAAACCAGGTTGTTGATCATTTATATTTTCAATATTTAATTTCCATCTACTAGAACCTGGAATCTTTGGATTCGATCGAGAAACTAAATAAAATTTAATTTTACCCGTTCTCAATTCAAATAAAAAATCTGCAATAACTCCTATTTTTGAACCATTTCCATTTATTAGATTAGCTTCTATTAAAGTTGGAAATCTATTTAAAGTTGCCAAATCTGAAATCGCTGGATCACCTTTAACAAAAATTTCATTATCTATTATTTGACTAATTTGATTTAATCGCCAAACATTTCGTTTTAAATCAAAATTCGATGGACGAGAGTACCATCCTAAAATTCGATGTACAGGAGGATGCATCCAAACATTTTCACCATTGCCGTAATTAAGAGCCATATTACCCCTAACATTGTAATGTAATAATTCAGTTAATAAAATTTCTTTAGGTAATTTCAAGTTAAGCACGCACCTGAACAGGCATGACTAAATAAGTAAAAGAATTGAGATTATCTTCTGGTACAAAAACAGCTGGAGTAGTTGGGAGATTACATTTTAAAAGTACATTTTCAGAAGCAATAACTTTTAAACCTTCTAAAAGGTATCTAACATTAAATGCAATATCAAAATTTTCTCCAGAGTAAGAAACAGGTATTGATTCATTTGCATTTCCAATATCTTGTGCATCTGCACTTATTGAAGCTAAATCTGTATTATCCAATTTAATCTTGACAACACTACTCTGCTGATCAGCCAAAACAGCAATTCTTTCTAATGCATCAATTAATTTTTTAGTATTAAAATTAAAAATCTTAGAAAAAGTATCAGGAATTAGTTGTGAATAATTAGGATAGATACCTTCAAGTGTTCTTGTAGTAATTATTTGATTAGACGAAATAAAAACTACCTGACCCTTGTCATAAAATAGCTTTATTGAATCTTCTGAACTTCTTAAAGATACTAGTTTTTCAATTTCTCTTAATGATCTAGTTGGAATAGTTACTGATAAATCACCTTCATTTGAAGGTAAGTTATTTTTATTTGCGATAAGTTCTTCATTCCCAATTAACGCAACAGCCAATCTATGTCCATCTGTAGAAGCAGACTCTAAATAATTTTGTTTAAAGGTAAAATTGACGCCTGTAAGTAATTGCTTTGAATCATCATTGCTACTAGCAAAAATTGTAGATTTTAAAGCTTTTAAAAAAGAACTAGGATCAATATTTAAAGAAGTTCCACTTTCAACAAATGGTAAATTAGGATAATCATCAGATGGTATACCTTTAAGATTAAAAGATCCCCTATCACTTTTTATTAAAACATTATCCGAATTCTCATCTACTTCTAAAGAAACAGGACTTTCATTAGGTAATTTATTTACTATTTCAGATAAAAGTTTTGAAGGTATAGTAATAGCTCCACTATTTTTAACATTGCCATCAAAAGAAGTTTGAATTCCTAAATTAAGGTCAAAACCTGTCAAGCTAATTTTATTTGTTCCTTGATCAGCTGTTAAAAGTATATTCGCAAGAATTGGATGAGTTGGTCTTGATGCCACTGCTTTACTTACTAGTTGTATAGAACTGTTTAACTCATTTTGATTGCAAATAATCTCCATCGAAAATTAAAACTTGGAACTTTTTACACACACAATATACTTTTTTCGTAAATTAAATTCAATAACTTATATTTTTCTTCTTTTCTAATATAAAAATTAATAAAAAATAAAAAGATTAGTAGTAGTAGTTTCTGTGGAAATTGTGGATATTTTAAATTACAAGCCTTCCTTACTGCGTTTATGAAAACTTAAATAAGTGGAGAAAAAACAATATTTGTTGAATTTATTTAAAATTTTTTAATAAAGAAAAAAATATTTAACATATTCAATTACTTCTTACATTTTTTTCAACAAATTATCTTTCTTTTTAATTGATTTCCACAGACACTAATTTATTTGGATTTTAATATCCTAAAATTTTGGTTATATTTTTTAATGAAGGTTCAATATTTTTTCTAAAAACAGCATCATTATTTTTAATAGCGCAATCAGGGTCTTTTAATCCATTTCCAGTAAGAACGCAAACAATAATTGATTCTTTGCGAATTCTATTTTTATTTTTAATAAGGCCAGCAACCGATGCTGCACTAGCAGGTTCACAAAATACACCTTCTTTAGCAAGAATCTTGTATGCATTGATTATTTCATCATCAGTAACTGACTGAAAGTCCCCTTTACTTTCTTTTTTTACTGTTTTTGCTTTTTCTCTATTGACAGGATTCCCAATTCTTATTGCAGTTGCAATTGTTTCTGGATCTTTAACTATTATATTTTTCACTAATGGAGCAGAGCCTTCAGATTGAAATCCCATCATAGTTGGTAATTTTAGATTTCTTTTTATTTTTGAATATTCTTTAAACCCAATCCAATAAGCAGTTATATTTCCAGCATTACCCATTGGAATACAAAGCCAATCAGGCGCAAAACCTAAGTCATCAATAATTTCAAAAGCTGCAGTCTTTTGGCCTTGAATTCGATATGGATTAACAGAATTAACAAGTTCTATAGGTTGTTCTGAAGATAAATCTCTTACAATTTCTAGAGCTTTATCAAAATTTCCATTGATAGATATTATCTCAGCTCCATACATTAAAGCTTGTGCAAGCTTTCCTTGAGCAACAAATCCTTCTGGGATTAAAACATAAGGCTTCAATCCTCCTCTAGAAGCATATGCAGCAGCAGCAGCAGAAGTGTTCCCAGTGCTTGCACAAATTACAGCTTCACGGCCCTCTTCTTTTGCTTTGCTAATGGCCATTGTCATCCCACGATCTTTAAAAGAACCTGTGGGATTTAGACCATCATATTTTAAAAAAACCTTTGTTCCATTTCCAATTAATTGGCTAATTGATTCACTAAGAATTAGAGGTGTATTTCCTTCATTTAGTGAGATAATAGGAGTTTTCTTCGTCACTGGAAGGTATTGTTTATAAGCTTCGATTAGACCTGGCCAACTTTTTTTTCTGTAATTTATACGCAGTTTATTTTTGATTTTATTCAATAACACCATAGTTTTTTAATTCGTTTTAATTTTTTCTAGGGGAGAGTTTGTGAAAAAGTCTAATAATTCTGAAATAGATTCTACTTTATTCATAACCTTGCTCAAAGCATTCACATCTAAAATAACAGTTTTAGTTGGGTAGCCTTCAAAAAACCTTATCAGATTTATTTTCCCATTCCCCAATTTAATACCTTTTATAACGCTTGCTCTTAGGGCTAACATACCTGTTCTTTGGTCATCTGCTCTTGGTGGATGGATAATTGATGAAAGTCTTGTTAAAAAAACATTTCCTATTTCTGAATATACTAATTTGCTTGCGATTGTAATAGGGATCTCAAAATCTTTATTTAATACTGATCTAATTTCTCTATCAGCTGATCCAGTTGCTTTGAAAATTCTTTTTAATTTTTTTGTTGAATACCCTTTTTTAGCGAATGTTTTTAATGAATTTACTTCAATTGTTCTAGAAAATATGCTGTATATAATTTTAATTTCTTCAGCAGCATTAGCTTTTGAAACATTAAAAAGTAATTGAGAACTTATTACTATAATAATAGTTTTTATTAGTAAAAATCTCATTAGATATTTGCGCCAGCAGCTATTTTTACAAGTCTAACCACCCCTTTTTCTGTTACTTTTTTGGCAATTTTAATACCCATCTCTTTTGTATAAGGCTCATTTATAAGTCGAGGAACTCTTTTAATGAAAATATCAATTGAATATCCAGGCACTTTTTGTAAAATTTCAAAAAAGTTTTTTAATGGCTCTACATACATTATTAGATCATTTAAATTGCTATCTTCACTAGTAATATTTAATTTAATTGAGTTTGGAAGGTAGTTATTTAAATTTTTCAATATTTTGAGATTAAGCATATCTATCTGATTTGTAATCTCTTCAATTATTTCTTTTCTAAGAAACCCTCCTTTTGGAGAAAAGAGAAGGTTGATGACTTCATCTAAAAGTTTTTCTAAATCAAGGTTTGTCTGTTTTGCAGCGTTAGAAAGTAGATCCTCTAAACGGTCCCACTTAAATTTTTTATTATCAAAAAGCATTTCTTTCAAGCTTTCTCGTAATTGTGGATCAGGATCCTCCATCAATCTTCTAGCAAAATATGGATAAGCTGCTCCTAATATTTTAAAATTTGGATCTACGCTTAAGGCAATTCCTTCTAATGTCAGTAATGATCTAATTATAAGCGCATAATATGGAGGCAATCTAAAAGGGAATTTATACATAACACCAGACATGTCGTCTGTTACAGTCTTGAAATCCATTTTTGAAACTCCTTGTTCGACGGCATTAATAAAAACATCTTGAAATGCCGGAACTATTGGTTCTAAATTAACCTGTTCTGATAAAAAACCTAATTTTACGAAATCTTGAGATAATTTATCGAAGTTTTTATTTACTAAATGTACAACTGCTTGAATTAATCCAGATCTTGAATCTTTAGAAACTTCACTCATCATTCCAAAATCTAAATAACATAATCTTCCATCTTTCAAAGCTAATAAATTTCCAGGATGTGGGTCAGCATGAAAAAAACCATGTTCTAAAAGTTGTTCTAAACTGCACTGCACTCCAATATCAACCATTTTGTCAGGGTCGATTCCTAATTTTTTTACTTCCTCTAAATTGGTTAATTTTGTACCGTCAATCCATTCCATCGTTAAAACTCTTCTTGAAGTTATTTCCTTGTAAATTTTTGGTACGGCAATCATTTGGTTATGTTTATGCAAATTTCTAAATTTTTCAGCATTCTCAGCTTCATTTAAATAATCCATCTCTTCAAAAACCCTTTTGCCTAACTCATCAATCAATGCAACCAAGTCACTTCTTATTAGTCCAATATTATTTTTTAACCAATATGCAATATTTCTAACTATGTAGAGATCTAAAGTTATTTGTTCTCTTAAGCCTGGTCTTTGGACTTTAACTGCAACAACTTCTTCATTTTTAAGTCTAGCTTTGTGTACTTGCCCTAAAGAAGCAGCAGAAATTGGCTCTTTATCAATTTCTAAAAAAATTTCATTTATTTTGAACCCTAAATCTTCTTCTATTAATTCCATCGCCTTATCTCCATCAAATCCCGGTAATTGATCTTGTAATTCAGATAATTCTTCTAGAAGAACCCTTGGAATAATATCGGGTCTTGTTGATAAAGCTTGACCTGCCTTTACAAATGCAGGCCCAAGTTCTACTAATAAATTTGTTAATTCTCTTGCCCTAAATCTTGCTTGCACTTCATTTTTCAATCTTCCAGTTAATTTATCCCATCCAACAGAAAAGATATATGCAAAAATAGGTATTAAGGTTTGCCAAAGTCTTTTTAAAAGTCTTTTGGGATTTTTTTGGTAAATTTTAGAAATTGTATCTGGATCATAGTTCAATAGTCCAGACAACTCTATAAAATCAGTAAAATCTTCTTTCATAACTTTATATAGTTAAACCCTTTATTTTTTTAAAAAAGTAGTTAATTTTTTTATATGGATGATTTATCATGTTAATACAATTAAAAATAGAAAATATTGCCTTAATTGAGATTATAGAAATTAATTTCGAAAAAGGTTTGAATATCATTACTGGAGATTCAGGTTCAGGAAAATCGCTGATTTTAGATTCTTTAAATGTTTTGTTTGGTGGAACTAATATACCTTTAAAGCATTTAATACGTCCAGGAAAAGATCATTGTTCTATAGAGGCAAAATTTTCTTCTTCTTTTCAAATTAAAAATTGGTTGATAAGTAATGGATATGCAATCAGTTCTTCTGAACTAATAATTAAAAGAAAATCTTATAGAAAAAATGGAAAAGTTTTATCCAAATATAGCCTCAACAATTCTTTAATTAATAAACAATTATTAGATGAACTTGGATGTTTGTTAATAGATTTTGTTGGTCAATCAGACACTCTTATGTTTGATTCTCTTGATAAGAGAAGATTAATTATTGATGATTTATGTTCTCAAGAATTAAGAGATACTAGTGCAAACATTAAAACTATTTGGGGAGAAAGTGAAGTTTTAAAAAGATTGATGAATGAAAAAATAGAATCTTCTAAGAAACAAGAAGAAAACAATATAGTAATTAAACAAATGTTGAAAAGTTTAGAAGAAGCTAATTTAAATTCCAGTGAGGAAATTTTTGAATTAGAAACAATTGAAAATAAACTCGTAAATAATCTTGAAATCAATAATTCAATTCAATCATCTTTAAATAACTTAAATAATTTCAATCATGATGAACCTTCAGTAGCATTTTTGATAAATCAATCAATAAAAATTTTAAATAAAACAGCCGATTTCGATTTAAAGATTCAAAAATTTAGAGAGAAGTTATTAAATATCCAAGCTGATGTCGAAGATTTAATTTGCGCTCTAAACTCATATTTGCAAGACATAGAAAATTATGAATCTAATCTTCCAGAAATACAAAAAAGATTATTTTTTTTAAAAAACTTGGAGAGAACTTTTTCCTTGGATCTATCTAAATTAATTGAAAAGCGAGATCAATTAAAGACATATTTTCAAAAAAATAATGAGGATAATGAGATTTCTAGCATGAAAGCTCAAATTAAAAGTTTACAAAGTAATTTAAATTCTTTATTTGTTATTCAGTCTAATGAAAGAAAAAAAATTGCTAAACAGTTACAATATTCAGTAATGTTGATTTTAAGTAATTTAGGATTAGAAAATGCAAATTTTTTAATTCAATTTTCCGAATGCAAGCCTTCCTGCGATGGAATTGATAATATAAACTTTTTGTTTTCTGCTAATCCTGACCAGAAGCTTGCTCCTTTATCAAGTGTTATTTCTGGTGGAGAAATGTCAAGATTTTTATTAGCTATAAAATCTAGCATTTCAAAAAAACCAAATACTTTCTTTTTAGATGAAATTGATAATGGTTTAAGTGGTAAATCTTTATTTTCTTTGGTTGAACTAATAAAAGAAATTTCTAAAGATCAACAAGTGTTATGTATTACTCATCAGCCTTTTTTAGCTGCTGCAGGATTAGCTCATTTTAAAGTGAATAAAAATGTCATTAATGGAATAACTTATACATCAATATCAAAATTAACTACAAAAAAACAAAGAAAACATGAATTAGTAGAACTCATTGGGGGAGGTTTTGATGCGGCAAATGATTACGCTTCTAGACTTCTTGACAGGTCAGCTGCATAAATTTAAAAAAATTCCACTATAATTATCACTTTAAATCATAAATAGATTTAAACATGGTAAAAAAAATCAATAATAGTTTTGCTGAAGATAATTCAATTAATATTAGAGGAGCGCGTCAGCATAATTTAAAGAATATTGACCTTTCCTTACCTAGGAATAAATTTATAGTTTTTACGGGTGTTAGTGGAAGTGGAAAAAGTTCTTTAGCTTTCGATACGATTTTTGCTGAAGGTCAAAGAAGATATGTGGAGAGTTTGTCAGCGTATGCAAGACAATTTTTGGGACAAGTAGATAAACCAGATGTAGATAATATTGAGGGCTTATCCCCTGCTATTTCAATTGATCAAAAATCTACAAGCCATAATCCTCGATCAACGGTTGGAACAGTAACAGAGATACAAGATTATTTAAGATTATTGTTTGGTCGTGCTGGTGAGCCGCATTGTCATCACTGTGGTATTCCAATTGCTCCTCAAACAATTGATGAAATGGTTGATCAAATTCTTTTATTGCCAGAAGGTACTAGGTACCAGTTATTGGCGCCTGTTGTAAGGGGGAAGAAAGGAACACATACAAAATTAATCAGTGGATTAGCAGCTGAGGGATTTGCTAGAGTAAGAATTAACGGCGAGGTAAGAGAACTTGCTGATAGTATTGAATTAGAAAAAAATCAAATTCATAATATTGAGGTAGTAGTTGATAGATTAATTGCGAGAGATGGAATACAAGAAAGATTGAATGATTCTCTGCAAACTTGTCTAAAAAGAGGCGATGGTTTAGCAATAGTAGAAGTTGTTCCAAAAAAAGGTGAAAAAATACCTCCTAACTTAGATAGAGAAAAATTATATTCAGAAAATTATGCTTGTCCTGTACATGGTTCTATTGTAGAAGAACTTTCTCCAAGATTATTTTCTTTTAACAGCCCATATGGCGCCTGTCCTGATTGTCATGGAATTGGTTATTTAAAAAAATTTACTGCGGACAGAGTTATACCAGATAAAACATTACCTGTTTATGCTGCAATAGCTCCTTGGAGTGAAAAAGATAATACTTATTATTTTTCTTTACTATATTCTGTAGGGCAAGCGTATGGTTTTGAATTAAAAACTCCTTGGAAAGATTTAAGTGATTTGCAAAAAAAAGTTTTACTCTTAGGATCAGATAAACCAATATTAATACAAGCTGATAGTCGCTTTAAAACTTCTAGTGGTTTTGAAAGACCTTTTGAGGGGATTTTGCCAATATTAGAAAGGCAATTGAATGAAGCCAATGGAGAATCAGTTAAACAAAAGTTAGAAAAATATTTAGAGTTAGTACCTTGTAAAACATGTTCTGGGAAAAGGTTAAGACCTGAGGCTTTAGCAGTGAAACTTGGTCCATATAATATAACTGATTTAACCTCTATAAGTGTTTCTGAAACCTTAACTCATATCGAACGAATCATGGGATTAGGAAAGGTTAAGAAGGAAAATATTTCTTTATCAGAAAAACAAAAGCAAATAGGTGAATTGGTTTTAAAAGAGATTCGTTTACGTTTGAAGTTTTTAATTAATGTAGGATTAGATTATTTGACTTTAGATAGACCAGCCATGACTTTGTCTGGTGGAGAGGCTCAACGTATTAGATTAGCTACACAAATAGGTGCAGGCCTTACTGGTGTTTTATATGTATTGGATGAGCCTAGTATTGGTTTACATCAAAGAGACAATGACAGGTTATTAGAAACATTAAAAAGCTTAAGAGACTTAGGAAATACTTTAGTTGTTGTTGAACATGATGAAGATACTATGAAATCTGCAGATTATTTAGTAGATATTGGCCCAGGGGCAGGTGTTTATGGTGGTGAAATTATTGCTAAAGGATCATATCAAGATGTTTTGAAATCAGAGAGGTCATTAACTGGAGCTTATCTCAGTGGTAGGAAGTCGATTCCTACTCCAAAAGAGCGTAGATCATCTGTTAAAAAAAGTTTAATTTTAAATAATTGCTCCAAAAATAATTTAAAAAATATATCTGTAGAGTTTCCTTTAGGAAGATTAGTTTCTGTAACTGGTGTAAGTGGAAGTGGGAAAAGTACCTTGATAAATGAATTACTTCATCCTGCATTGTGTCATTCACTAGGATTAAAAGTTCCTTTTCCTCAAGGTGTAAAAGAGTTAAAAGGGATAAAGGCAATAGATAAAGTTATCGTTATTGATCAATCTCCAATAGGGAGAACACCAAGATCAAATCCTGCTACTTATACTGGTGCTTTTGATCCTATAAGGCAGATATTTACTGCCACCGTAGAAGCAAAAGCAAGGGGTTATCAGGCAGGTCAATTTAGTTTCAACGTAAAAGGAGGAAGATGTGAAGCGTGTAAAGGCCAGGGAGTCAATGTTATCGAAATGAATTTTTTACCTGATGTCTATGTTCAATGTGAAGTTTGCAAAGGAGCTCGTTTTAATAGGGAAACTCTTCAAGTTAAATACAAAGGTTTTAATATATCTGATGTCTTAGAGATGACTGTTGAACAAGCAGCAGAAACTTTTTCTGCAATACCTCAAGCTGCTGATAGATTATCTACATTGGTAGACGTCGGTTTAGGATATGTAAAATTAGGCCAACCAGCCCCTACACTATCTGGTGGAGAGGCTCAAAGAGTGAAGTTGGCTACAGAATTATCTAAAAGAGCTACTGGAAAAACTTTATATTTGATTGATGAACCAACTACTGGTTTAAGTTTTTATGATGTTCATAAATTAATGGATGTTATTCAACGTTTGGTAGATAAAGGCAATTCAGTAATTGTTATTGAACATAATTTAGATGTCATTAGATGTTCTGATTGGATTATTGATTTAGGACCTGATGGAGGGGATAAAGGGGGTGAAATTATTGCAGAAGGTATTCCTGAGGATGTAGTTAAAAATCCTTCTAGCCATACAGCAAAATATCTGAAAAAAGTGCTTAAATAAAAAATCTTTGTTGTATTTCTTCTTATTATCAATTAACTGAGAAAGGGAATAATTCACTTTTAAAAGTGTATAAGCCAAGTCTTAGACTACTTTTTTTAAAAATCATGCAGAGATACAATATTTAAAACATAATAGTTTTTTAAGATTTGCCTTAGAAATCCAGTTTATTTGTATTAAAAGCGATAGATCTGAGGATTTGCTGTAATGAGGTTTAAATTTTTGCATTTACATTTACATGGTTTAATACGCTCCCAAAATCTTGAATTAGGTAGGGATGCAGATACTGGAGGGCAAACAAAATACGTTTTAGAGTTAGTAAAAAATTTAGCTAATACTTCTGATGTTGATCAAGTAGATTTAGTGACTCGTTTAATCAATGACCCTAAAGTAGATAATGACTATTCAAAAGAAGAAGAATTTGTCGAACCTGGAGTTAGAATTTTAAGATTTAAATTTGGACCTAATAAATATTTAAGAAAGGAATTGCTTTGGTCTTATTTAGATGAATTGACTGAAAACCTTATTTCTTATTATGCAAAAAATAATAAGCCTCATTTTATTCATGCGCATTATGCAGATGCTGGATATGTAGGAGTTAAATTAAGTAAATACTTAAACGTTCCATTTATTTTTACTGGTCATTCTTTAGGAAGAGAAAAACAAAGGAAATTGCTTGATACTGGTTTAAAAAATAATCAAATAGAAAAGCTTTATTCCATAAGTAAAAGAATTGAGGCTGAAGAAAAAGCGTTAAAAGCTGCAGATATCGTTGTAACAAGTACTAAGCAAGAGTCAGTTTATCAATATTCCCAATATTTTTCTTTTTCACCTCACAAAGCCAGAGTGATACCTCCTGGTGTTGATCATAATAAGTTTCATCATATTCACTCGACAACAGAGACAGCTGAAATTGACAATATGATGAAACCTTTTTTAAAGGATTTAACAAAACCTCCATTATTGACTATTGCAAGAGCCGTACGAAGAAAAAATATTCCTTCTTTGATTGAGGCATATGGAAGATCTGAAAAATTAAAGAGAAAAACTAATTTGATTTTGATCTTAGGTTGTAGAGATAGTACTTCAAAACTTGACCCTCAACAAAAAGATGTTTTTCATAATATTTTTGAAATGATTGATAAATATAATTTATATGGAAAGGTGGCTTATCCAAAAAAGCATCTTTCAAGTCAGATACCTGCTTTATATAGATGGGCTGCTAGTAGAGGGGGTATTTTTGTAAATCCTGCTTTAACAGAACCTTTTGGTTTAACCCTGCTTGAAGCTTCTTCCTGTGGATTGCCAATAATATCAACAGATGATGGTGGACCTAAAGAAATTTGCTCAAAATGTGAAAATGGACTTTTAGTAGATGTTACTGATATTAATAAGTTGAAAGTTAGTCTTGAAAAAGGATTTGCTAATAATGATCAATGGAAATTATGGAGCAGAAATGGAATTGAAGGTGTTAATAGGCACTTTAGTTGGAATACTCATGTCCGTAATTATTTATCAATACTTAAAGAAGAGTTTTTAAGATCTAACAGTGATTCTTCATCAGAAATTAGACAGAGTTGTTTAAATGGAAGTTCTTCACTTATAAAACCCCATTGATCAAATACTTTAGGATCAGTGTGAATAATTAGTTGATTTTTATGTTTTTTCTTTAGTTTAAAGCCTTTTTTAGATAGTTTTTTCATTAAATTAGCAGTCTCTTCAAATCTTGATGCCATTGCATCAAGAGTAGAGCAGTCGCTTGTTAATCCATTATCTTTCCACGTGAAAAAACTCATAATAACTTCTTTATAGATTGATTTTTAAAACTATACCTAAAATTACTAGTAATATGTTGATTTTCCAAAAATTTTCAACTATTTTCTGTTCGTTAATTCCTTTAAGTTCAAAATGGTGATGCAATGGTGCCATTAAAAATATGCGTTTCCCATTGTGCAATAATTTTTTTGTAATTTTAAAAAACCCTACTTGAATCATTACTGATAAAGATTCAATAATGAAGATTCCTGAAAAAATAGATAAGGTAAAAACACTATTGGTTAATAACGCTATAGAACCTAGAATTGCACCAATACTTAATGATCCTGTGTCACCCATAAATATTTTTGCAGGATAACTATTGTATTTGAGAAATCCTAAACATATGC
>QCNH01000032.1 GCA_003213275.1 Prochlorococcus sp. AG-424-M03
CTTTTATGGAGTTCTATTAAAACTTCTTTTGCTTGGTTCTTTGATGTAGTTAAAAGTATTGAAGATGCCAAAGGATCATGTTCTGCTTGTGCTAGTAAATCAGAGGCTATATGAGTACTTTGAGCTGTTTCATCTGAAATGATTAATATTTCACTTGGACCAGCTAAAGAATCAATTCCTGTAGAGCCATAAATTAGTTTTTTAGCAGTAGTTACATAGATATTCCCTGGGCCTGTAATAACATCAACTTTATTGATTTGATTTGTGCCAAATGCTAAAGCACCAATTGCTTGAGCCCCTCCAATTCTAAAAACTTTTTTGATCCCTGATAAGTAAGCTGCTGCTAAAACAGTGTTGTTTATTTTCCCTTCTTTGTTTCCAGGAGAAACCATTATAATTTCTTCTACGCCTGCTACTGTTGCAGGTATTGCATTCATTAACACAGTACTTGGATAAGCTGCTCTACCACCGGGGATATATATACCTGCATTTTTTACTGGTCTCCATATTCTTTGGACTGTATCGCCGTGTTCACCTTTTATGCTAAAAGATAATGGAATTTCTTTCTCATGGAATTTTTTGATTCTATTCTGGGCTGACTCAAGTGAGCGCTTTAAATTGCTATCAATATTATCCCACGCATCCTTTAGGTCTGCTGCACTAATTTGCATAGGGTCAGGGTTGAAACCATCAAATTTTTTGGTGTATTTTTTTACTGCTGCATCTCCATAATTTTTTACTTCTTGAAGAATTTCTTCGACTATTGCATTTATCTTGTTATTGTTTTCTGAATTAGTTCGAGTAGAAATCCTTTTTAATTCTTGGATGGCGTCTTTTTTATTATTTATAATCTTCATATTCTTATTTTTCAAATTGAAAGGCTCAAGACACAATTTAATTTAATACCTTATCTTGAGTATATATGATTGATTAGTAGTCGATCTATTTGTTATGATAAGTTCCTTATATTCATTTACCATCTGTGGCTAATAACAAATCAGCAAAAAAGAGAATACAAATTGCAGAGAGAAATCGTTTAATCAACAAGTCATATAAATCTACAGTTAGGACTTTGACAAAAAAAACCTTAGAGAATTGTGAAAAATATAAAAAAGAACCTAATGATGACAATAAAAATTTAGTAACAACAAGTCTTAATAAAGTTTTTAGTTTAATTGATAAAGCAGTTAAGAAAAATGTTCTTCATAAGAATAATGGGGCTAATAAAAAATCAAAAATTCATAATTTTGTAATAACTACTCTCACCAAAAAGTAAAAACACAGATCAGAATTATGAGCGATATTGAACTCATAGACTCGCACTGCCATTTAATATTTGAAAATTTTGAGAAGGATCTTGAAGACGTGGTTCGAAGATTGCGTTCAAGAGGTGTAAAAAAATTAGTTCATGCTTGTTGTGAATTGACAGAAATTTCTAAGTTGAAAAAAATATCACATCAATATAATGAAATATACTATTCAGTTGGTTTGCATCCGTTAGAGGCAAGACAATGGGAACTAAGTTCTAAATCTCTTTTAAGAAAATCAGCTCAAGAAGATAAAAGAGTTGTAGCGATTGGGGAATTAGGCTTGGACTTTTTTAAAAATGACAATAAAACACAGCAAATTGATGCTCTTATTCCTCAAATGGAGTTAGCTTATGAACTCGAATTGCCTGTAATTATCCATTGCAGAGATGCTGCAAATGAAATGATAGAGATATGTAATGATCTCTCTAAAAGAGCAAAATGTCCTAAAGGTGTTCTGCATTGTTGGACAGGAACACCAGATGAAATGAAGCAATTCTTGGAGCTTGGTTTTTATATCAGTTTTAGTGGAATAGTGACTTTCCCAAAAGCACATGAAATTCATGAGTGTGCCAAAATAGTGCCTAATGACAAATATTTAATAGAAACTGACTCACCCTTTCTGGCTCCTGTCCCCCACAGAGGTAAAAGAAATGAACCTGCATTTGTTGAAAATGTTGCCAATTTTATGGCAGATTTAAGATCTACGGAATTACTTACGATTGCGAAAGAGTCATCCAAGAATGCTGAAGATTTATTTAAATTTGACTTGTTAAGTTGACGCAATAGCTGCTAGAATAAGGAATTACTGGTAATTTTCTTGATTTTTTAGTTTTAGCTTCATCAGTCAGTGATTTTATGTACATTTAGCTGGTTTTTGTAGCTACCTTAGTTAAATTGGATTTTTTGTTGAAATCGAGATTTAATGATTGATTTTATCTTAAAAGACAAGTTAAACAACTAATTATTGAGTAAATTAAAAGTAAATAGTAAATCTCTCATAATCGCAGGTCTTCTTGGATGAGCAGTAGCGCTTTACAGGTAGCAAAAACAGCTACTTATCTACCAGATTTAGTTGAAGTACAAAGAGCAAGCTTTAAATGGTTTTTGGAAAAGGGTTTAATAGAGGAATTGCAGAACTTTTCCCCCATTTCTGATTACACAGGTAAATTAGAATTACATTTTATTGGTGAAGAGTATAGGTTGAAAAGACCTAGACACAGTGTTGAGGAAGCAAAAAGAAGAGATGCAACATTTGCTTCGCAAATGTATGTTACTTGTAGATTAATTAATAAAGAGACTGGGGAAATTAAGGAACAAGAAGTATTTATTGGTGAATTGCCATTAATGACTGAAAGAGGAACTTTCATTATTAATGGTGCCGAAAGAGTAATAGTTAACCAAATTGTTCGAAGTCCAGGGGTATATTTTAAAGATGAACAGGATAAAAATGGTCGAAGAACTTATAATGCGAGCGTTATCCCTAATAGAGGCGCATGGTTAAAATTTGAGACTGATAAAAATAATTTACTTTATGTAAGAGTTGATAAAACTAGAAAAATCAATGCACATGTTCTTATGAGAGCTATGGGTCTTTCTGATAATGATGTAATTGATAAATTAAGACATCCTGAATTTTATCAAAGCTCAATTGAATCAGCCAATGACGATGGTATAAATTCAGAAGATCAGGCCTTACTCGAACTCTATAAGAAGTTACGCCCAGGTGAACCACCTTCTGTTTCTGGTGGACAACAGCTACTTTATAGTAGATTTTTTGATCCCAAAAGATATGATTTAGGCCGAGTTGGTAGATATAAAATAAATAAAAAATTGAGGCTTACCGTACCAGATGATTTGAGGACCCTTACACATGAGGATGTTCTTTCAACTATTGATTATCTAATTAACCTAGAATTGGATGTTGGTGGTGCGAGTTTGGATGATATTGACCATTTAGGTAATCGAAGGGTTAGATCTGTAGGAGAACTTCTGCAAAATCAAGTAAGGGTTGGACTAAACCGTTTAGAAAGGATTATTAAGGAAAGAATGACTGTTGGGGAAACAGATTCTCTTACTCCTGCTCAACTAGTTAATCCTAAACCTTTGGTTGCGGCCATAAAGGAGTTTTTTGGCTCCAGTCAATTAAGCCAGTTTATGGATCAAACTAATCCTCTGGCTGAATTAACACATAAGAGAAGAATTTCAGCCTTAGGACCTGGAGGTTTAACACGAGAAAGAGCAGGCTTTGCTGTAAGAGATATTCATCCTTCACATTATGGAAGATTATGCCCTATTGAAACTCCTGAAGGTCCTAATGCAGGACTAATAAACTCATTGGCGACCCATGCGAGAGTTAATGAGTATGGCTTTATTGAAACTCCTTTTTGGGAAGTTAATAACGGTAAAGTCAATAAACAAGGTAATCCTATTTATCTTTCTGCTGATCTTGAAGATGAGTGCAGGGTGGCGCCAGGAGATGTGGCAACTGACAAGGATGGAAATATACTTGCAAATTTAATACCAGTAAGATATAGACAAGATTTTGAAAAAGTACCTCCTCATCAAGTTGATTATGTTCAACTTTCACCCGTGCAAGTAATTTCAGTTGCCACTTCACTCATCCCTTTCTTGGAACATGATGATGCAAATAGAGCTTTGATGGGATCGAATATGCAACGCCAAGCTGTTCCTTTGCTTAGGCCAGAACGGCCTTTAGTTGGTACAGGTTTAGAATCTCAAGTCGCTAGGGATTCGGGAATGGTTCCAATAACCAAGGTTAATGGAACTGTATCTTATGTAGATGCTAATGAGATTATTGTTAGAGACGAGGATGGTAATGAACATTTTCATTATCTCCAAAAATATCAAAGATCAAATCAAGATACGTGCCTAAACCAAAGACCCATCGTAAAAATTGGAGATCAAGTAATATCTGGACAAGTGTTAGCAGATGGCTCTGCATGTGAAGGAGGGGAAATAGCTTTAGGTCAGAATGTTTTGATCGCATATATGCCATGGGAAGGCTATAACTACGAAGATGCAATCCTTGTGAGTGAAAGGATGGTAACTGATGATTTATATACATCTGTACATATTGAAAAATATGAAATTGAGGCAAGACAAACAAAGCTAGGACCTGAAGAAATTACAAGAGAGATTCCTAATATCTCTGAAGACAGCTTGAATAATCTTGATGAAATGGGAATTATCAGGATTGGTGCTTTTGTTGAGAGTGGGGATATTCTTGTAGGCAAAGTTACTCCTAAAGGCGAATCAGATCAACCACCTGAAGAAAAACTTTTGAGAGCTATTTTCGGTGAAAAAGCACGAGATGTTAGAGACAACTCTCTTAGGGTCCCTAAGACTGAAAAGGGCAGGGTTTTGGACGTGCGGATTTATACTAGAGAACAAGGTGATGAGTTACCTCCAGGGGCTAATATGGTTGTAAGAGTTTATGTAGCCCAAAGAAGAAAAATTCAAGTGGGTGATAAGATGGCTGGAAGGCATGGCAACAAAGGAATTATTAGTAGAATATTACCCAGAGAAGATATGCCTTATTTACCTGATGGAACGCCAGTAGATATAGTTCTAAATCCTTTGGGAGTTCCAAGTAGGATGAACGTAGGTCAAGTTTTTGAGTTATTGATGGGCTGGGCAGCCTCTAACTTAAATTGCAGGGTTAAAGTTGTCCCATTTGATGAAATGTATGGTGCTGAAAAATCACATCAGACTGTTCAAGCATTTTTAGAGGAAGCTTCAAAACAGCCAGGTAAAGCATGGGTATACAATCCTGAAGATCCTGGTAAATTATTACTAAAAGATGGAAGAACGGGAGAACCCTTTGATCAGCCAGTTGCGGTTGGATACTCTCACTTCCTGAAGTTAGTTCATTTAGTGGATGATAAAATTCATGCCAGGTCTACTGGACCTTACTCTTTGGTTACACAACAACCATTGGGAGGTAAAGCACAGCAAGGTGGACAAAGGCTTGGAGAAATGGAAGTATGGGCTCTTGAAGCTTATGGAGCAGCCTATACTCTGCAAGAACTATTAACAGTTAAATCTGATGATATGCAAGGAAGAAATGAAGCTTTAAATGCAATTGTAAAAGGTAAACCAATCCCAAGGCCTGGTACTCCAGAATCATTTAAAGTTCTTATGAGAGAATTACAATCTTTAGGTCTAGATATTGGGGTTTATACAGATGAAGGGAAAGAAGTAGATCTCATGCAAGATATAAATCCGAGAAGGAATACTCCATCAAGGCCAACTTACGAATCACTAGGAACCTCTGAATATGAGGAAGATTAAATACTCAATTAAAAATCTTTAATTTAAATTTCCCAACAATGACAAACAGCAACTTAAGAACTGAAAATCACTTTGATTACGTAAAAATTTCAATAGCTTCTCCACAAAGAATAATGGATTGGGGACAGAGGACTTTACCTAATGGACAAGTAGTTGGTGAAGTTACGAAACCTGAAACTATTAATTACAGGACACTGAAACCAGAAATGGATGGATTGTTCTGTGAAAAAATTTTCGGACCCTCTAAAGATTGGGAGTGCCATTGCGGTAAATATAAAAGAGTTAGACATAGGGGTATTGTTTGTGAAAGATGCGGGGTTGAGGTAACTGAAAGTAGAGTGAGAAGACATAGAATGGGCTATATAAAACTTGCTGCGCCAGTTTCCCATGTTTGGTATTTGAAGGGAATTCCTAGCTACGTTGCTATTCTTTTGGATATTCCACTTAGAGATGTAGAACAGATAGTTTACTTTAATTGTTATGTTGTTTTAGATCCAGGTGATCATAAAGAACTCAAATATAAGCAATTACTCACTGAGGATGAATGGCTCGAAATTGAAGATGAAATTTATGCCGAAGATTCAACAATTGAAAATGAACCTTATGTTGGTATTGGCGCTGAGGCTTTGAAGCAATTACTTGAGGACCTCGATTTAAATCAGGTTGCTGAAGAGCTCAGAGAAGAAATTACACAGAGTAAGGGTCAGAAAAGGGCAAAACTTATAAAAAGGATAAGAGTTATTGATAATTTTATTGCAACTAATGCACAACCGGAATGGATGGTCTTAGATGCAATTCCCGTTATACCTCCAGATCTTAGACCTATGGTTCAGCTTGATGGAGGAAGATTCGCAACTTCTGATTTAAACGATCTATATAGAAGAGTTATAAATAGAAATAATAGGCTAGCAAGGCTTCAAGAAATTTTAGCTCCTGAAATTATAGTTAGAAATGAAAAAAGAATGCTTCAAGAGGCAGTTGATGCTCTCATAGATAATGGGAGAAGAGGAAGGACTGTTGTTGGAGCAAACAATAGAGCTCTTAAATCCCTGAGTGACATCATTGAAGGGAAACAGGGAAGATTCAGACAGAACCTTCTTGGTAAGCGTGTTGACTATTCAGGAAGATCTGTAATAGTTGTAGGACCCAAGTTAAAAATGCATCAGTGTGGTCTCCCAAAAGAAATGGCGATTGAACTCTTCCAACCATTTGTAATTCATAGATTAATAAGACAAAATATTGTGAATAATATTAAAGCTGCAAAAAAATTAATACAAAAAGCTGATGATGAAGTTATGCAGGTACTTCAGGAAGTTATAGAAGGGCATCCAATTCTTTTAAATAGAGCACCTACACTTCATCGGTTAGGGATTCAAGCTTTTGAACCAAAATTAGTTGGAGGTAGAGCAATACAACTTCATCCTTTAGTATGTCCTGCATTTAACGCTGACTTTGATGGGGATCAAATGGCTGTTCATGTTCCTTTAGCATTAGAAGCACAAACAGAAGCTCGCATGCTCATGTTAGCTAGTAATAATATTCTTTCTCCTGCTACAGGGGAACCAATTGTTACTCCATCTCAAGATATGGTTTTAGGATCTTATTATCTGACGGCTTTGCAACCAAATTATCAAAAACCTGATTTTGGAGACAATAACACTACTTTTGCATCACTAGAAGATGTTCTTTTTGCTTTTGAAGATAAAAGACTTAGCTTACATGAATGGGTATGGGTTAGATTTAATGGGGAAGTTGAAGATGAAGATGAAATGAGCAGTCCACAAAAAACAGAAAAACTAAATGATGGTTCAAGATTAGAAATATGGAATTTACGAAGAGATAGGTTTGACTCTCAGAATCATTTAATAAGTAGATTTGTTTTGACAACAGTGGGGAGAGTAGTGATGAACTATACCATCATTGATTCTGTATCTAAAACGTAATCTTTAAAAACTACCTTTCATTTATTCAAAAATCATGACATCATCTAAACCTAAAAAAACTTCTAGAGTTCGTAAAAATACTAAGAATTCAAAAAAGAATACTCCAGTTACAATGCCTGCTTTATCTAAAACACCGCCATCATTTAAGAATAAAGTAGTTGATAAGAAAGCTTTGAAAAATTTAGTATCTTGGGCTTATAAAACCCATGGAACTGCAATAACTGCAGCCATGGCTGATAATTTAAAAGACTTAGGATTTAAATATGCTACCCAAGCTGCTGTTTCTATTTCAGTAGAAGACTTAAAAGTTCCTGAAGCTAAACAAGATTTAATAGGACAAGCTGAAGAGCAAATTTCTGCTACAGAAGAATGCTATAGACTTGGTGAAATTACAGAAGTTGAAAGACACACAAAAGTTATAGATACCTGGACTGAAACTAATGAGAGATTAGTAGATGCTGTTAAAAATAATTTCAATCAAAATGATCCTCTAAATTCCGTTTGGATGATGGCAAATTCAGGAGCAAGGGGGAATATGTCTCAGGTAAGACAACTTGTTGGAATGAGAGGATTGATGGCTAATCCTCAAGGAGAAATTATTGACCTTCCTATAAGAACAAACTTTAGAGAAGGACTTACGGTTACAGAATATGTAATTTCTTCTTATGGAGCAAGGAAAGGTTTGGTGGATACTGCATTAAGGACTGCCGATTCTGGCTATTTGACTAGAAGATTAGTTGATGTTGCTCAAGATGTAATTGTTAGAGAAGAAGATTGTGGAACGGAAAGATCAATAATTGTTGAAGCTGAAGATGGTAAATTTGGAACTAGACTCCTTGGTAGGCTTACCGCTGAGGATATTCTAGATTCTGAAGATAACTTAATTATTCCTCAAAATACTGCAATAGATCCTTCATTGTCAGAGAGAATTGAAACGGAATCAATTACAAAAGTAAAAATAAGATCCCCATTAACATGTGAAGCTAATAGATCAGTTTGTAGGCGATGTTACGGATGGGCTTTGGCACATAATCATCTAGTTGACTTGGGTGAAGCAGTTGGAATCATTGCGGCTCAATCTATTGGTGAACCAGGTACTCAATTGACAATGAGAACTTTCCATACTGGGGGTGTATCAACTGCTGAAAGTGGAGTAGTAAGATCAAAGATTTCTGGTAAAGTTGAATTTAGTTCAAAAGCAAAAGTTAGAGGTTATAGAACACCACATGGAGTAGAAGCAAAACAAGCGGAAGTTGATTTTATATTAAAAATTGTTCCACAGGGAAATAACTCTAATAAAGCTCAAAAAATTGAAGTTTCGAGTGGATCGCTTTTATTTGTTGATGATGGTGAAGAAATTAATTCTGATATAACAGTTGCACAGATCATAGCTGGAGCAGTTAAGAAGAGTGTTGAGAAAGCTACTAAGGATGTTATTTGTGATTTAGCTGGTCAAGTCAGATATGATAAGGTAATTCAACCAAAGGAGGTTACAGATAGGCAGGGAAATATTACTTTAAAGGCCCAAAGACTAGGTAGATTATGGGTTTTAGCTGGAGATGTTTATAACTTGCCGCCTAATGCAAGACCAGTAGTCTCCTCCGCAAATTCTGTAGATGAAGGAGATGTTCTTGCAGAGGCAAGTCAATCAAGTGAGTTTGGAGGACAAGTTCGATTAAGAGAATCAGTAGGCGATTCAAGGGAAGTTCAGATTGTTACTACTTCTATGTCATTAAATAATTTTAAATTAATTGAAGAATCTTCGCACTCAGGTCAAATATATAATTTGGAATCAAACGATGGAACCTCTTATCGCTTGAACACTTCCCCTGGGAGTAAAGTCAGTAATGGTGAAGTTATAGCGGAATTAACGGATGAAAGGTTTCGAACAAAAACTGGCGGGTTAGTGAAATACTCACCGGGATTAAGTGTCAAAAAAGCTAGATCTTCTAAAAATGGTTTTGAAGTTAGTCAAGGAGGAACATTGCTTTGGATTCCACAAGAGACACATGAAATAAACAAGGATATTTCTCTTCTAATGATTGAAGATATGAAATGGATTGAAGCAGGAACAGAAGTTGTAAAGGATATTTTTAGTCAAACATCAGGAATTGTTACAGTGACTCAAAAAAATGATATTCTCCGTGAAATAACAGTAAGAAATGGAACTTTTCATGAGTGCGAAGATGAAGAAGTTTTGAATAGATTTACAGAAGAAGGACTTTTAGTAAATCCTGGCGAAAAGATTATGGATGGTATTGATAATGAAGAAATTCTATTTGTTCAGAAATTGGAAACTTCAAAAATTAGAGGTTTATTATTAAGAACCGTAGAAGAATTTACTATTCCTGATCAAGCAGAATTACCCCAATTATCTCATATTAAGCAGGAAAAAGGTCCACATTTAGGTTTAAAAGCGACCCAAAGGCTTACATATAAAGATGGTGAATTAATAAAATCAGTTGAAGGTGTTGAATTGCTTAGAACAAATTTAAGCATTGAAAGTTTTGATGCTACTCCACAAATGACTATCGATGTCGAGTCTATTGATGATAAAAATGACGCATCAACAAAAAGATTAAATTTAGTAATATTAGAGTCTATTCTCGTAAGAAGAGATACCATTTCTGACTCCAGTCATGGCTCAACACATACAGAATTGCAAGTCAAGAATCACCAAATAGTTAAAGCAGGAGATGTAATAGCTACTACTCAAATTCTTTGTAAACAACAGGGAGTGGTGCAATTGCCAAATGTTCTTGAAGATGAGCCAATACGTAGGCTAATCGTTGAAAGAGAAGAAGATAAAATTAAAATTAATATTAGTAATAAAGCACTAGTCAAAGTAGGAGATCGATTAGTTGATGGTGATCCTATTAGTGAATCTGAAAAATCTACTTCTTGTGGGGAAATCGAAGAAATTTCTAATAGTTCAGTAACTCTAAGACTTGGAAGGCCTTATATGGTATCTCCTGATTCAGTTTTACATGTTCAAGATGGAGATTTAGTTCTTAGAGGAGATGGTCTTTCTTTACTTGTTTTTGAGAGGCAGAAAACTGGAGATATTGTTCAAGGATTACCTAGAATTGAAGAGTTGTTAGAAGCTAGGAGACCAAGAGATTCTGCAATTTTATGCAAAAAATCTGGTATTGTTCAGATTAAACAAGGTAATGATGAAGAATCAGTTTCTTTATCTGTTATTGAAAAGGATGATTTAGTTAATGAATATCAATTGCTAATTGGAAAAAATATAATGGTAAGTGATGGTCAACAAGTAACAGGGGGAGAAATTTTAACTGATGGTCCAGTTAATCCTCATGAATTATTAGATTGTTACTTCAACGATTTAAAAGATCAAAAACCTCTCATAGATGCGGCTCGTGAATCTATATCAAAATTACAGAGAAGCATGGTAAATGAAGTCCAAAACGTCTATAAGTCACAGGGTGTTGCCATCGATGATAAGCATATTGAGGTGATCGTTAGACAAATGACCAGTAAAGTTCGAATAGAAGATGCAGGGGATACTACTCTTTTACCTGGTGAACTTATAGAGTTAAGGCAAGTGGAAGATACAAACCAAGCAATGGCTATTACAGGAGGAGCTCCGGCAGAATTTACTCCTGTTTTGTTGGGTATAACTAAAGCCTCTCTCAATACTGATAGCTTTATATCAGCAGCTTCATTTCAAGAAACCACAAGAGTTCTTACGGAAGCTGCAATTGAAGGTAAATCTGATTGGTTAAGAGGTTTAAAAGAAAATGTAATTATTGGTAGACTTATCCCTGCAGGTACAGGTTTTAGTGGATTTGTAGAGGAATTGGCATCAGAGGCTGGTCCTCATCCTGATATCCTTGCCGAAGAATCTGGAGGATATAGAAGAGCACAAAATTTAAGGCCAGATTATACGGTTGATATGCCACAATCACCTGCGGTAAGTTCTACGGCAATACTAGATGATCCTAGTGATGAAGATCTGGAAACTACGAGGAACCGGCATGGGATTGATCCTTCTTCAAGTAATTTTGCTGCCTTTGCAAGACCTAGTGCTGAAAATCAATTTTCTGAAGATCAATTACCAGATCCTGCTGCATTGGAGGGATTACAAGAGGAAGGTCTTCTCTCTGATGAATAAATATTATCTATTATCATTTTTAGTTACTAGAATAAATTTTTAATTTACACGTGATGATTAAGCCAGAGATTCTCCCAAAAAGAAAATTACCACGTTATGGATTTCATTTTTATAATGAAAGAATTAACGGAAGAATTGCCATGATTGGATTTATTGCGCTTATTCTTACAGAATTCTTTTTAAAACATGGGTTGCTGGTATGGTGAAAAAATTTTTTGAACTATATCTTAAATAATTTGAAAAATCTCCTTGGAAGTAGTATTAATGATCTAGAAAACGTAGCTTTAAAGTATGGTCAGGCTGCTTTTCGAGGCCGCCAAATCCATAATTGGATCTATAATTATAGAAATAAGAAGAAAAATATTGATCAAATAGCAGTTTTACCTTTAGATTTTAGAAAACAGTTACAGGATGATGGTTTTAAAGTAAGCGAACTTACTGTGCAAGAAAAAAGTTTAGCTAATGATGGCACTCTAAAGTTGTTACTCTCTACATGCGACAATGAGAGTATTGAGTGTGTTGGCATACCAACTGAAAAAAGGCTTACTGCATGTCTTTCCAGTCAAGTTGGATGTCCCATGGACTGCAAGTTTTGCGCAACTGGTAAGGAGGGTTTAAAGAGATCTTTAAAAACAAGTGAAATATTAGATCAAATTTTATTTATTGAAAGTGAAATGAATAGAAAGGTGACTAATATTGTTTTTATGGGCATGGGAGAGCCCTTATTGAATATTGATGACTTGCTTTTGTCAATTCGATCTATAAATGAGGATTTTCAGATTAGTCAGAGAAAGATAACTGTAAGTACCGTTGCTGTTCCAAAAATGATAAATAAATTATCAGACAAGTCCTTTAAAATTTTAGGTAATTGTCAATTTACATTAGCAATAAGCCTACATGCTTCAAACCAAAAAACACGAGAAACGATAA
>QCNH01000033.1 GCA_003213275.1 Prochlorococcus sp. AG-424-M03
ATTAATAGATCAATTAGAAATGAATGATTGGATTGATCGTAAGTGCGGTACTTATTCAGGGGGAATGAAAAGAAGAATAGATCTTGCAGCTGGACTTTTACATTTGCCCCAAGTATTAATATTGGATGAACCTACTATTGGATTAGATATTGAAAGTAGGAATATCATATGGCAACTTTTGAAAGATTTGAGAAATGATGGAATGACTATTATTTTAAGCAGTCACTATCTCGATGAAATAGATAAATTGGCAGACAGTTTAGTGATAATTGATGATGGAAGAGTTATAGCCCAAGGGACTCCTGCAGAACTCAAAAATAAATTAGGAGGAGATAGAATCACTTTGAAAGTTAAAGAATTTAGTAATCAGGAAGAAGCAAAAAATATATGTCAGATTTTATCTACAATAGATGGAATTAGTCAGATTATTATTAATGAGGCTCAAGGTTTTTCAATAAATTTTGTAGCAGATAAGGAAAAAGATTTACTTACGAAGCTCAAAGTGGAATTAGCCTTTTCAAAGTTTGAAATTTTTTCTCTTACCCAAAGCCAGCCAAGCTTGGATGATGTATATCTACAGGCTACTGGGAAAACATTATTAGATGCCGAAATTTCAATGGCAGGTAAAAGAGACCTTAAAAAAGAATCAAAGCAATCAATGCGATAAAAAACTTTTGGGTAACTAACTATAATGAATACTAATTACTACTAATTATGGAATTAAAACAATATAATTTATTTTTTTTATATCAAGAAACATTTGCCTTAACTAAGAGATTATTTATCCAACTAAAAAGAAGACCATCAACTCTTTTAGCTGGAATATTACAACCTATAATTTGGCTTTTTTTGTTTGGAGCACTATTCTCTAAGGCTCCTGAAGGCTTTTTGCCAGGAGTTGATTCTTATGGGAATTTTTTAGGAGCTGGACTTATTGTTTTTACTGCTTTTAGCGGAGCCCTGAACTCTGGTCTACCATTAATGTTTGATAGGGAGTTTGGATTTCTTAATAGGTTACTTGTGGCTCCTTTAACCAGTAGATTGTCTATAGTTTTATCTTCTTTCTTTTATATAACAATCCTCAGTTTTGTTCAGAGCATTGTAATAATGGTTGTCTCATACATGTTGGGTTATGGATGGCCCAACTTATATGGTTTAGGAATTGTGTTTACAACACTAATTCTATTAGTTCTTTTTGTGACATCAATAAGTTTATGTCTAGCGTTTGTTTTGCCGGGACATATTGAATTAATCGCTCTTATATTTGTAATAAACTTACCTCTTCTTTTTGCAAGCACTGCTTTAGCTCCAATCTCTTTTATGCCAAATTGGCTTGGATGGTTAGCTTCATTAAATCCATTAACTTTTGCTATTGAACCTATTAGGACTGCTTATACACATAATATGGACTTAGACTTAGTGGCTTTACATGCTCCATATGGTGATTTAACTTGTAAAAGTTGTATATCAATTTTATTTTCATTAACAGTTTTTTCCTTGATTATTATAAGACCTCTGTTAAATAGAAAGTTAAATTAATAAATTTATGCTTTTAAAAAATCATTTAATAGAAGTTTTTAAAAAAGCCTCTTCAGAAAATGATATTTTGCTTAAAGATAATATTGTTCTTAAGTGGGTTCATAGATTTGGGATTAATTCTTTAAATGATTTATTAATCCATAGTCCAGTATTAAGAGAATATCAGCATGAAGAAAAAAATCAAGAAAAAATAATTTTGGAATCAACTGACATTCAAACTTCTTGGAGCAATCAAATAATAAGTAAAAATCAATATTCTAATAAAATAAAATATACAAATATCCAAAAATTGACCCTGCTTTATATTGAAAATTTAAGAAGGTGGATTAATAAAGATTAAGAAAGCTAGTTAGCTTCTTACATCATACCTGGCATACCCATTCCACCCATGCCTCCCATAGGATCTCCTCCTGGACCTCCAGGGACCGCGGCTTCAGGTTCTGGAATATCTGCAATTGCAACTTCTGTTGTAAGGAGCATGGCTGCAATAGATACTGAATCTTGAAGAGCTAATCTTATTACTTTTGTTGGGTCTAATATCCCTGACTCCTTTAAATCCTCATATTTTCCTGAATTAGCATTAAAACCTTTGTTGAGCCTTTTAATTTCAGCGACAACTACATCGCCATTAAAACCCGCATTTTTTGCAATTTGTTTAGTAGGTTCCAAAAGAGCTTCTTTTACTATATTTATCCCTGTTCTCAAATCATTAGATGATTTTTGACTTAAAGTATAAAGATCATCTGAAATCTCAATTAAAGTTTGTCCACCTCCCGAAACAACACCTTCTTCAATAGCTGCCTTTGTAGCATTAAGTGAATCTTCTATTCTCAACTTTTTGTATTTCATCTCTGTTTCTGTTGCAGCTCCTACTTTTATAAGAGCTACGCCTCCCGCAAGTTTGGCTATCCTCTCATTGATTTTATCCTGATCATATTCTGAATCTGTTATTTCTACCTCCTTTTTTAATTTCTCTACTCGCGCTTTAACTAAATCTTTAGTGTCTTCAAAGGCAACAATTGTAGTTTTATCCTTAGTGATAGTTATTTTTTTTGCTTTACCTAAATCATTTATAGATACTTTTTCTAGTGTCATCGATTTATCTTCACTAATTAACTTAGCTCCAGTAAGAATAGCAATATCTTCAAGGGCAGCTTTTCTTCTCTCTCCAAATAATGGGGCTCTTACGGAAGCTACATTCAAAACCCCACTATTCTTGTTCAATACTAGAGTTGTTAATGCTTCTCCTTCTATATCTTCAGCAAGAATTAGAAAAGGTGAGCCTGATTTCTGGATTTCTTCTAATATTGGAACTAAATTAGCTAACGTTGAAATTTTCTGGTCAGTTATTAAGATTTTGGGGTTTTCAAGTTCACAAACTTGTCTTTCTTGGTCTGTTACAAAATACGGAGAACTATATCCTCTATCAAAAGACATTCCTTCAGTTATATCTAACTCTGTATCTAATGATTGAGATTCTTCAACAGTTATTACACCATCAGAAGTAACGATATCCATGGCCTTTGAAATTATAGATCCTATTTCTTCATCACCTCCGGCACTAACTGTTGCAACTTTCTGAATATCAGAACCTATTAATGAAATACTTTTAGAACTTAATTTTTCTAAAACAAAAGCTAAGCCTACCTCCATCCCTTTTTTTAACTCCATGGGACTAGCACCTGAAGCAATATTTTTTAATCCTTCCTGAACCATCTTCTGAGTCAAAATGGTTGCCGTTGTTGTTCCATCACCAGCACTCTCTTTTGTCTTGGATGCAACTTGTTCTATTAATTTCGCACCTAAATTAGAAATAGGGTTTTCAATTTCAATCTCTTTAGCAACTGTAGATCCATCTCTTACTACATCTGGCGAACCAAATTTCCTCTCTATTACAACGTTTTTTGCCTTTGGCCCAATAGTAACCTTTACTGCATTAGCTACGAAATTTACGCCTTTTTCTAACTTTTCTCTTGATTCATTAGAAAAACTTAACTGTTTTGCCATGTTTACTGGGTCTTTTGTCTTATTCTAATTTCCCATATAATCATTTTTAAGGGATATTTAATTAAGTGGGGAAAGCCGAATTTCTTTTGATGAGATATACAAATTAATTAAAATATGAGTATCTTTAAGATATGGATGAAACAAATAATCTTATTTTCACTCTTACCGCAATCCTCGCGATTGCTATGACACTAATATACTTTCCTCTAAGATTGTTTTTGACATTAACTGCTAGAAGTCGAAGATTAAAACTATTACAAAAAATTAGAAGGTTAAGAGATGAATTAGTCCAACCTTACCAACGTACATAATTAAATACTCATACCCCCGTCAATACTAATTGTTTGTCCTGTAATGTAACTTCCTGCATTACTTGAAACTAAAAATGATACTAGGTTTGCAATTTGACTACAACTTCCTAACTTACCTAAAGGGATAACCTTAAGAATCTCATCAGTATTAAGTTTTTCAGTCATCTCTGTTTCTATGAAGCCTGGAGCTATCGCATTTACATTGATACCTCTAGAAGCAAATTCTTTAGCGCAAGTTTTAGTGAATCCAATAACTCCAGCTTTGGCTGCAGAATAATTTGCCTGGCCGGGATTACCAATAATTCCAACAACAGATGAAATATTTATGATACTACCACTTCTTTTTTTCATCATGAATTTTGAGGCATATTTTGTACAAAGAAAAACTCCTTTTAAGTTTGTATTTAATACATCATCCCATTGTTCCGATTTCATTCTCATTAATAGTCCATCTCTAGTAATACCTGCATTGTTAATGAGGATATCAATGGAGCCATTGATTTTTACTATTTCTTCAAAAGCTGAACTGACAGAATCTTCTTTTGAAACATCAAATTTTAATTTATGAGCTTTACCTCCAGAATTTTTTATTAAATTCACTACTTCTTCAGCTTTTTCATCGGATGAAGAGTAATTAATAAAAACTTCCGCTCCTAAGCGGCTTAGTTCTAAAGCAATTTCTTTACCAATTCCTCTGCTAGCTCCAGTGATTAAAGCAACCTTGCCTGATAATGAATCTGTATTGGACATTGTGAAATTTTATAATTTTTAATCGTAGTACTATTTGTGTAAAGATATTGCTTTTATTTATAATTGTCTAGAAAATATTAAGCCCTTTTATCGTGTACTTTTTAATACCAGCTGCAGGCAGTGGTAGCAGAATGAAAGCTGGAAAAAATAAATTACTTATTGATTTAGAGGGGGAGTCTTTGATTTATTGGACACTTAAATCTGTATTTTCTGCAAGCTCAACAAACTGGGTTGGAATAATTGGGCAACCAAAAGATAAAGAATTATTATTAAATTCAGCAAAGGATTTTGCCCATAAAGTTCATTGGATTAATGGTGGAGATACCAGACAAGAGTCAGTTTTTAATGGTTTAAATGCACTTCCAAAAGATGCTGAAAAAGTTTTAATTCATGATGGTGCGCGATGTCTAATTAATCCTGAATTAATAGACCAATGTGCTAAGCAATTAGATGAAAATGAAGCTGTTATTTTGGCTACTAAGGTAACTGACACAATAAAGATTATTGATAATGAAGGTTTTATTAAAGAAACACCAGATAGAAATTATTTATGGGCAGCGCAAACTCCTCAGGGCTTTTTAGTAGATAGATTAAAAAAAGCTCATAAGATGGCAATTGATAAAAACTGGAAAGTGACAGATGATGCCTCACTATTCGAAATGCTTAATTGGAAAGTAAAGGTTATTGAAGGAACTTATTCAAATATAAAAATTACATCCCCTGTAGATTTGAAAATAGCAAAACTTTTTGTGAAGAAATCCTAATTAAAAAGGTTTATCGATACTAAGAATTCCGTTATTACCATTTAAGGTTGCTTCATACCCTAATGGAATGCATGCATTCCCTGATATGTGGCCTATGGGGAGGTCAAAAAGAATAGGAAAATCAAATTCTTGGAGTCTTTCAATAATGCAGTCTTGTAGTAAATCTTTCCATTCAAGGTCGCAGGAATCATTAGAAAAACTTCCAAATCCAATACCCGCAATTTCAGAAATTGTTTTAGTCATTCTTAGATAAGTCAACATGCGATCAATTTTATAAATATCTTCATTAATATCTTCAAAAATTATTATTTTCCCTCTGCAATCTGGAAAGTGATTAGTTCCAATTAAAAAAGTAGCAATAGTTAAGTTAGAAACTATAATTTTTCCTTTCGCTTTTCCACCTCTTAAAGGAATTCCTCTTATGTCCTCAACATATCCCTCAAAAAGTAAATTTCTTAATCTCTCAAGACTCCACTCTGGCTCTTTGGAAAGGCTTGTAACCATTGGCCCATGAATAGAACCAATAGATCCTTGAGAATATTTAGATAGTAATAAAGAACATGTATCTGAGAATCCAAGCATTAAACCATTCTGCCAAGAAGGTTCTTTTTCTAATATTCTTGCTGAACCCCAACCTCCTTTTGCAAAAATGATTAGCTTACTATTTTGTGCTTTTTCCAGTTCTTTATATCTAGTTAGATCATCACCTGCAAAATAACCAAATTTTTTTGATAGAGAATTGTTTTCATTAATTTCTAAGCCCCAGTTTTTTAAGATTTCTATGCCTTTTTGAAAATTTTCTTCATCATCAATAAAGGTGCCTGGAGCTAAAATATCGATTAGATCACCTTTTTTTAATCTAAAAACCATATTTAGAATTTATGAGGCAATAACTATTCCTAATAAAAGGACTCCTCCATAAATTGATTGATTTTTGAAGTGATTCCCAATATTTTTTATTGATTGCTTTTCCTCAGGAAATACTTTTAGTATATCTCTCTGCATTAAGATTGACGTTGTAAGCCAAATTGGCCAAAAAATAAAATCCATTTGATTAATAAATCCGCATAATGCGAGAAAACTAGAAGTTAAAAAATAACAAATTTGAATAGTTATTCTTGTATTGTTCTGGAGGTTTACAGCGGAACTATTTATTCCAATTTTGATATCATATTTTTTATCTGCTAAAGCATAAATCGTGTCAAAGCCAAAAGTCCAAAAAATGGTAGCTAGCCAGCAAAACAATAAAACGATACTATTCAAATTACCTTCATTTGCTGCCCAAGGAATTAAGACAGCAAAACCCCAGCATATGGATAAGATTAATTGAGGATATTTAAACCATCTTTTGGCAGAAGGATAAATTAAAATAATAGGTAAAGCTAAAAAAGCAAGTGAAATGGAAAGGCCCCTTCCAGGTGGAGGTAGTGATAAAGTTAAAAAGAAACTACATAAAATCAAAAAGAAAAGAATTAAATAAGCCGTTTTAAGACCGATTTTATTTGCAGCTAGAGGTCTATTTTTTGTCCTAAAAACTCTTTGATCAATTTTTTTATCCCAAATATCATTAACCACGCAGCCTAAACCACTTACTAGTATTCCTCCTAGGATTATTCTTAACAACATTAAAAATGTTGGATTAGCATCTGGCGTTAAATATAAACTCCATCCAGCAGGAATAAGTAAGATTATTCTTCCAGTTGGCTTATTCCACCTTAATAATTCAAAAAAACTATTTAATTTAATTTGTCGATTTTTATTTTGCATATAACCTATTGTATATTTCATAACTTTAAATAATCTTACTAGGATTAAGTGATTTCTATTATTTAATAATCAAACTTGAGTATATTTATTAATGGATTAAAGATATCTGCATCTAATAAAAAGAAATGATACAGAAACAAGATTTAAGATATTTTCAAGAAAAGCAAATTTTAGTAGCTTCGATAGATATTGGAACTAACTCTACACATCTCTTAGTAGCAGAAATTAATCTAGAATTAAAATCATTTTCAATAAAATTCACTGATAAATCAACCACTCGTCTTGGAGAGAGAGATGAGGAGGGTAATCTTACTGAAGAATCAATCCAAAGGGCATTAGTTACTCTTAAGCGATTTAAGGAATATTGTACAAGTAATGGAGTAAAACAAATAATAACAGCAGCAACAAGTGCAGTTAGGGAAGCTCCAAACGGTCAAGATTTCATTAGAAGAGTTCTTGATGAAACTGATATTCAAATCGAAATGATAAGTGGTTCTGAGGAAGCTAGATTAATTTATCTTGGTGTTCTTTCTGGTATGGCGTTTGAAGATCAGTCCTATGTAATCATAGATATTGGAGGAGGATCTACAGAATTAATACTTGCAGATAAAAAAGATGCAATAGCTCTCACCAGTTCGAGAATTGGTGCGGTAAGAATTAAGAATGATTTTTTAAATAAAGAGTCTATAAATTCAGAAAGATCTAACTTTCTAAAAACTTTTATTCAAGGATCTTTAGAACCATCCGTTAGAAAAATAAAAAGTAGATCTAAGGGAGATAAGCCTTTATCTATGATTGCAACAAGTGGTACCGCAACCTCATTAGGAAATTTGATTGCAGATGATTTAGGAGAATCTAAACAAAAGTTGCATGGTTATAAATTTAAAAGGGAAAATTTACAGAATGTATTGGAAAAACTAATTAAATTGCCAGTTTCGGAAATCAAGAAAATACCTACATTAAGTGAGAGAAGATCAGAAATAATTATTCCAGGCGCATTGATATTAAACACTGCAATGGATATGTTGAACTTTAATGAATTAACTATAAGTGAGAGGGCTCTTCGAGAGGGTTTAGTTGTTGATTGGATGCTTCGTAAAGGGATAATAAAAAATGAGTTAAATATTCAAAGCAATATTAGAAAAACCACTATAGTACATCAGGCCAGAAAGTTTGGAGTAGATAATATTAGAGCTGAGAAAGTTATCGATATTGCCTTTCAAATCTATGATCAGACTAAAAATATCTTTCATAGCGATAATGACTCTAAAGCTAAAGAACTTCTTTGGGCAGCTTCTAATCTGTATAATTGTGGGAAATACGTAAATGTTGGTTCATATCACAAACACTCTTGGTACTTAATAAAAAATTGCGAATTGTTGGGATATTCTGAAGCAGAAACAAATATTATAGCTTCGATCGCTAGATACCATAGAAAGACTCTACCCAAGAAAAGACATGAGTCTTGGCAAAATTTAATATCCAAAGAAGATAAAACATTAGTTCTTGAAATGTCATTAATTTTGAGACTAGCAGCATCTCTTGATCAAAGACCTGATAAGGTGATCTCATCAGTTCAAATAAAATTGCAGGAAGATATTCTTACATTTGAACTTTTACCTTTAAATAGAAACCATGATCTTCTCCTTGAAAAATGGAACTTAGGATTATGCCGTAATGTAATAAAAGAATTAAAGAATTTGGATTTAAAAGTTATTTAGTTTTTTTAATAAGTTCTTGTTTTGGAGTTTGATTCTGAGAAGAGTCTGAAAATAAATTTAAAATTAAGGAGGAGGATATTAGTCCTAAAAGGCCTGAAATTAAAATAAATATTATGAACCCTACTGGATTAAGATTCTTAGATTGTATAAATGAATGATCTTTTTTTGAAGCTTCTTCAACTATTTCTTCAATGTTCACTTTTTTCCTCTCTGTCTTGAATTCATCCATTATAAATTCTGTATCAAGTTTGAGCTTCTGTGAAATCCGTCTTACCATTGCTTTGACAAATACTTCTTCAGGTAGCTTTTCTTCATTACCTGCTTCTATGGCCTCAAGTTGATGAGCTCCGATTTTTAAATCAGAAGCCAATTCTTCAATAGATTGATTTCTACTTAACCTAGCTTCTTTAATGAAATTTCCAATTCTCTTTAAGGAGGAAGTTTCTCCTTTATTGTTGTTTCCCGAAACGGATTTTATTTCTCTCAAAGCAAGTAAATTTTTACTAATTATAGTGATTAATATTTTTCTATCAACTTTAAGATTATTTATTCCTAAAGAGATGTTTATAAGATGGATTATAAAGATTAGATCTTTTTTGAGAATTACTAATTGCTGGGCTAATTATGTAAATAGTTGTTCTAATTAGTTTTTTCTCAATAGAAAATTTTTCCATATCTTTTAAGTCTATTAATGATGTCCAACCATCATCCCAAGATACTCTGAATCCAACAATCACTTTAGTCTCTGGAGGATAAAACTCTAGTAGAGTTTCTTGAGACCTTTTTACATGCCTAGCACTTAGATAAAGACATAAAGAGGAATTGTGTTTCGCAAGATCTTTCAGAGATTCTTTTTCGGGCATACCAGTTCTTCCACCTGCTCTTGTTAAAATTATTGTTTGCGTTACGTCAGGGATAGTTAACTCAGCTTCATGATATGCTGCTGCGACTTGAAAGGCACTTACACCTGGAATAACTTCGATTTCAATTTTTTCTTTTTTTAAAATTTCTATTTGTTCTCTAATCGCGCCAAAAAGACAAGGGTCTCCATCATGCAACCTTATAACAGTTTTCCCTTCCTGAAATTTTTTTATCATAATTGAGGTAATTTGCTCTAAGTTGAGCGAACTCGTTTTTATATTTTCAGACCCTTCTTTAGAAAAATCTAAAATCTTTTCAGGAATTAGAGAATCAGTCCAAATAATGACATCTGCAATTTTTATCTTTTTTAAAGCTTTTAGTGTTAATAAATCTGGGTCGCCTGGACCAACTCCAATAAAGGATATTTTTTTATCCATTCTTTCTATTTTTACCACTATATGTTCTTAATCTTAAAAAGAATATTCCAATTAATCCAGAAGAAAATAGAAAAATACTTATAAATTGAGCCATTCTTATGCCTCCACTACAGAAAGGCGGAAGCCCACCAATACATAGTGGGTCAGTTCTTAAACCCTCAATCCAGAATCTTCCAAAGCTATAACTTATTAAATAAAGACAGCTAATAAAGCCAGGCCTAAAAAAATCTGTTTTATTCTGTTTATTAAAGATAAAAATAAGGAGGATGAATATTAAAAAATTCCACAATGACTCATAGAGAAAAGTAGGATGAAAAAATTCGTAATTAATAAATTCTAAAGGCCTATTTTGGGGAGGTATAAATAATTTCCAAGGTAAATTTGTAGGAACCCCAAAGGCTTCATTATTGAAAAAATTTCCCCACCTTCCTATAGATTGTCCAAGAATAATCGAGGGTATTAATATATCTATAAAAGTTTTTAAATGGATGTTTTTCGACTTACAGAAATAGATAATAGAAAATAATCCTCCAATTAGACCTCCATGGATTGCTATGCCTCCTTCCCAAACTGCCAGAAAAGAGGGTAATTGAATGGTGTTATTGAATAGTTCTAAAGAAGTAAAAAAGTTCTCGCCACTATATTGTCTCCACTCAAATATTACATAATAAGCTCTTGCTCCAATTATTGAAAAAATTATTAATGATGGTAGTATCTCGCTTATGTAATCTGGGTTAATATTCCTTGCCTTTGAAAGTTTTTTAGAAATAAATAGGCCTATTAATACTGAAATAGAAATAAGCAAACCATACCATCTAATATTGATAAATCCTAAATTTAAAAAAGTTTCTCCAGGAGATTGTATAAAAGCTTGAAATGTAAGCATTTAAAAGAAAGTTACATACCCTCTGCTGCCTGTACTTTTTCTACCTGTTTTTTCTTTAAGACTAGAAGTATTTGAGTTAGACCAACACCAATAAAGAATGCAATTAATCCAATTACTCTGTAAGGGCTCTGAAGCACAACCTCAGCATCTAATTGCCCAAAACCGCCTACGTTGGGATCATTAGTAAGTGGGTCACCTGCATTAATTTTGTCCTGTGCTTTTACAATAAGTTGAGGACCAACAGGTACCTCTTCAGTAGTTATCTCACCATTCTCATTCTCTATATTGATTTTATAGCTACCATCCTCAATTACATCAATTGAATTAATAGTTCCTGAGGTAGTAGAGGTAAATATTACATTATTGCTTTTTTCTCCAGTTGGGTAAACCTGACCTCTACCTCTATTTCCTCCAATATGTAATGAATATTTTCCATAGTGATATTCTTTATTGGAGGCAGGATCAGGGGACAGTACAGGAAAAACTATTTCTTTATTGGTATCACCTGGCAAAGGACCTACAATGATTATATTATCTTTCTCTTCACTGTAATTAGTAAAATATACACCTTCAGTCTCCTCTTTGATCTCTTCAGTCCATCTTTCCTGAGGAGCAAGTTTGAATCCATCAGGCAGCATCACAACAGCACCAACTTGTAATGGAACTTCAGAACCATCCGCGCCGATCTCTTTCAAGTCATTTTTGTAAGGTATTTTTACAACAGCTTTGAAAACGCTATCAGCACCAACTGATTGTGGAACTTCAGCAATAGTAGGCATCTGAGCTAGATGACAATTTGCACAGACTATCTTCCCTGTAGCTTCTCTTGGGGATTCGTAGTTTTGCTGAGCCCAAAATGGATATGCAAAAGTGATATTAGGATAAAATAAAATGCTCGAAATGAAGAGCATAGTGCAGATAAATAAAGTTGTTTTTTTCATAATTTGATTTTTAAGATCATTCATGTTTTTATGCCCACCAAGGATTTTCATTAGTTCTAAAGTCAGTTTCTGACCACTGTTTGACAAGTACAGCATCATCTTCAATATCAACATGAGCCAGTGCTAAAGATAAAGGAGCAGGACCTCTTACTACCTTTCCATTGGTATCGTACTGACTGCCATGACAAGGACATATGAATTTATTAGCACCACTATTCCAAGGCACCACGCAACCTAAATGAGTACAAATTGCATTTAAACCAAATTCTCCTATTTCCCCTTCCTCATTAACTATTAAGTAAGTAGGATCCCCTTTGAGACCCTGTACTAGACTTCTATCTCCTGCTTGATGGTTTGCCAACCAACCTGTCTTAGTTATTGGATTCCCTAATTCATCTTTAG
>QCNH01000034.1 GCA_003213275.1 Prochlorococcus sp. AG-424-M03
ATAAGTTTTCCTCTAAGTAATTCTGGTCTCCCTTTTCTTCTTTTCAAATCAGAATTCAGCTTAACCTTAATCCTAAGAGGGAATTCAATATTAGTAATGCCTTCAAGTTTCTGAAGCGCGGGCCACACAAGTTGGATAAACGTAATAGCTGCTGAAACGGGATTCCCCGGTAATCCAAAATAAGGAATTTTTTTATTTATCAATCCAAAAGCAAAGGGTTTTCCTGGCTTTAAAAATAGTTTCCAAAATTTAATTTCTCCTATCTCATTAATAATATCTTTTAAAAAATCTTTTTTACCCACTGATATCCCACCAACTGAAATAACCACATCATTAAATTCAGAAATATTTCTAAGAGAATTTTTAATATTTTGATAATTATCTTTTTCTATATGAATTTCATTAATTTCAAATCCAATATTATTTGCGATTGATTTTATCAAAATACTATTACTTTCCCATATTTCTCCTTTCTTTCTTGCAGTTCCTGATTTGATAAGTTCATCTCCAGTAATTAGTAAACCTAATTTAGAAATTTTACTAACTTTTATAGTTTTTATCCCACAACTTGCTAATTTACTTAAAATCCCTGGTGTAATCTTTACCCCTTTCTTGATTAATATTTCACCTTTAAATACTTGATCATTTTTTTCTCTAATCCAAGAGTTATTAGATGATTTTTCTTTTATAACAATATACTCATTTCCGTTTAAAAGTTCTAAAGAAACTTGTTCTTGAGGTATCACAGAGAAACAATTATCTGGCACAAACGAACCTGTGCTAATCATTACAGCTTCACCTTTTTTAAGAAGGTCATTAAATGGCTTCCCGGGAAAAGACTCTCCGACAATTTTCCATTTATTTCCTTTTGTAGTTGATTCTCCTAAAGCATATCCATCCATAACTGATGATCTATAACCTGGTATATCTTCCTCAGATAAGATTTCCTCCATAGAAACTTTTCCAAGTGCTTCGTCTAAATTGATCTCTTCCTTATGTAAAATATTATTTTTCACTATTAAAGTATCTATCTCTTCCAAGATTTTTTTAATAGCATCATTTAAATAAAGACCCTGATTATTGATATCAATTCCCATTATTGTGAGTACTTAACTTCTTTTTAATATTCCATTTTTACCACCTTTTTTTTCTAAAAGGCGAATATTGTCAATTGTTATAAAAGGATCTAAAGCTTTAAGCATGTCATATAGAGTAAGAAGACCAATTGAAACTGATGTAAGAGCCTCCATCTCAACACCTGTTTTAGAATGAGATTTGCAAAAAGCAATAATTTTAATTGCTTTCACTGACTCACAAATTTCAAAATCAATTGTGATTTTATTTAATGATAAATTATGACAGAGAGGAATAAGGTCTGAGGTTTTTTTTGCACCATTTATTGCAGAAAATCTAGCAGCTGCAAAAATATCACCTTTTTTAATTTTTTCATTTTTTATTTTTTCTAATATTTCTTTGTTTAAATTAATGTATCCTTCTGCTAAAGCCTCTCTTTTAGTTTCTACTTTATCTGAAATATCAACTATGTTCATTTCTCCCCTTTCATTAATATGAGTTAAAGATTTATCCATTTACATTTAGCAATATATTTAATAATACAAAAAATAAAATTTTTAATAAAGCTAATATCAATTTTTTATACTTAGCATTAATTTATTAATAAAATATCAATTTAATTTTGGTCAACAGTCAATCAAATCATTATTTTAATTTCGAGGATGATTTTATTAAAGACTTAAGATGCATTCCTTTGTGTGTAAGAAGGAAACTTGATTTAATTGGAATAAAATTGAAACTTACTCATTGGCAAGATTTTAATTTAATTGAAAAAAATAAGATAGTAGATTGGCCAGATTCAAAAAACGATCTTTTTGATTTAAAAACTTTTTTGAAAGAAATTACATCCAATTCAAAATATGGAGAAGCAAAAGAAATAGAAATTTCAATTAATCAACCTTGGCAAAATAAAAATAAAGTTCCTGACCAAGTTCTAAAATCGGCACTAGCAAGGGGAATTAATATTTCTGTTGAAAAATGGAGCAATTTAAACGAACTAGATAGATTTGCTTTTTGCAAATTAGTTAGACCCAGTCATGAACACAACAATTTGGATAGAGCATTTGATGAGATTCTAAAATAAGATTCTTGCCTAGTTTGGAACAATTATTACTGCACATGCTTTTAATTCTGGTTGTTTTGATATCGGGCATGACTTCTCATGCATCAAAGAGTTTACTTCACACATATTTTTTTGACTAAAACCCCAATGCATTGGTAAAAAAACTGTACCTGCTTTAATTTTGTCAGTAATCTGAACTTTTGCTTGAACTTCCCCTCTTTTGGATTTAATTTTTACTATTTCATCATTTTTGATTTTTAAAGATAAAGCATCTTTAGAATTAATTTCCAATAACGGTTCTGGATTCTTTTTTGTAAGTTTTTGAACTTTAGAAGTTCTTGTCATTGTATGCCATTGACTTAGATATCTTCCAATTGTCAAAATTAGTGGGTACTCATCTGAAGGGGGTTCAGCCAACCCTATAGGATCATCAATACAAAAATTTGCTTTGCCAGTCTCAGTTGGGAAATGACCATCTTCATATAATCTTTTGGAAGATGTACTAGGTACGCTGCCTTTAGGATAAGGCCATTGTTGAGGACCATGATTTCTTAATAATTGATATGATAATCCGCTCATATCACATAATCTTTTTGTAGTCGTTTTTAAAAATTCATCATAAACATCCGATGAAGATTCATATTCAAATTGTTTTAAATAGCCTATCTTCTGTCCTAATTCAGCAAATATTTGCCAATCTGGTTTTGAATTTTTATTCGATTCTCTGAAAGATGGGCAAAGGGTTACTCTTCTTTCTGAATTTGTCATAACACCATCTTTTTCGCTCCATTGAGCCGCCGGCAAAACTAGATGAGCATATTTAATTGATTCACTTTGTTCATATGATTCGTTGAGGATAATTAAAGGACATTTTGAAAGTGCTTTTTTTACAAAGTTTAAATTAGGCATGCTAACCAAAGGGTTCGTAGCTGCAATCCACCAAATTTTCACAGATCCTTTTTTTATAGCTTCTATTTGTTCAAATGCAGATAGACCCTGTTTTGCAGATATCTTTCCCTCAGGGAACCCCCATATTTTTTCAATTTCATTCCTGTCTATTTTATTTTTTACAAACCTATATCCTGGAAGAAGGTGAGATAGTCCTCCAGCTTCTCTCCCACCCATAGCGTTTGGTTGGCCAGTTAAGGAAAAAGGACCAGAACCTTCTTTGCCTATTTGGCCGGTCATTAGATGAAGATTTATTAGCCCATTTACGGCTGCTGTACCCTCTTGCCTTTGATTCAAACCCATCGACCAGAGACTTAAAACATTTTTGCTTTCTCCCCATAATTTTGCAATATCAATAATTGTCTGCTCAGATATATTGCAAATTTCACTTATTTTTTTTAAATCCCATTTTTGTATATGTTTTACAAAATAAAAATAGCTTTCGGTCGACTTATTAATGAAATTTTGATCAGTTAATTGATTCTTATAAAGATAATTCGCAATCCCAATAAATAAAAAAAGATCTGTTCCAGAAGAAATTTGTAAGTAAAAATCTGCTATGGATGAAGTTTCAGTTTCTCTTGGATCGATTACTATTACTTTTAAATTATCATTTACGTTTCTTTTACGTTTTTTAATTCGATCAAAAAGAACCGGATGACATTCTGCAGTATTTGTTCCTATTAACAAAATTAAAGAGCAATGATCAATATCTTCATAACAACAAGGTGGGCCATCAGAGCCAAAACTTCTGTTATATCCAGCTACTGCTGAGCTCATACATAGTCTTGAATTAGCATCAAAATTATTTGTGCCTATTGCTCCTTTGAGAAGCTTTTGGGCTACGTAATAATCTTCAGTATGAAATTGACCTGAGCCATACATAGCTATTGAATCAGGTCCATAATTTTTTATAGAACTCAAAATATTCTCTTTCAGAATTTCGTATGATTCGTCCCAGGAAATTTGTTTAAATTCTTCATTTAAATTTTCCCTATAAAGTGGTTCTTTTAATCTCCCGTCTTTTAAAGTCTCACATACTGTTGCTCCTTTTACGCACAATTTACCTTGAGTTGAAGGACTATCCCTATCTCCACTTACTAACCATTTATCATCAGAAACCAAACTTTTAGGCCTCATTTTTAACCCACAGCCAACACCGCAATATGGGCATTGACTTTTAGTAAAATTCATAAAATTTCTTTTATCAATATCTACATGGATGTTGGTTAAACATAATTTTCAGCTTTTTCCCCTTCATAAGCATCTGCGAATGATCCTTGAGGTTCTTTTAAAAAGAAATAACAGAAGAATCCAACTATTAATCCTGCTATACCCAAAACTTGGAAGAAAGCACTATTGGAAGCAGCAATTATTTCTGGCGAAGGATCTTTACCTCCTCCCATCCATAAAGGTAAAAGGCTATAAATATTTAGATAAGTTACCGCACCAACATTTCCATAAGCCCCAACCAATCCAGCTATTTGTCCTGTCACTCTCTTTTTAACTAAAGGAACTAAAGCAAAAGTTGAACCTTCTCCTGATTGAACGAAAAATGAACAGAGCATAGTTAAAAATACAGCCATAAGAATTCCTGCTGATCCTGTAAAAGTTCCAGGTTTTATTAAAGACATCAATAGATATCCAAAACCTAATCCCATTGTCAGGAATCCCATTGTATTTTTTCTATTACCTGTTCTGTCAGATATTAATCCTCCTGCAGGTCTAGCTATTAAATTCACAAATGCATAACATGATGCCAAAATTCCAGCTACAGCTTTAGGTAAATCAAAAGTAAATTCAAAGAAACTAGGAAGCATAGAAACTACTGCCAATTCAGAACCAAAATTTACTATGTAAGTTAATTCCAAAATAGCTACTTGTTTGAATTCATATCTATCTTCTTTAGGGTAAATTTTAGTTCCTTTCAACAATTCAATATTTGTCCTTACAATTCCCCAAGTCTGAAAAACAAACCAAGCCAATACTGCAAGCAAAGCTATTGGATAAGTAGAAGAAGTTAGAAAACCTACCTTCTGAAGTCTCCAACATAGTACTGAAAGAATTGCTGCGAATGGAATATTCATTCCAATTAAACCCCAGAAATCTCTTATACTTGTTACTTCTAAACCAGCTGTTTTTGCAGGCCTTTGGTAGGGTTTTCCTGGAGGTGTGTCAGTCACACTAAAGAAATAAATAATTCCATAAACAAAAGAAATAATTCCTGTAAGCGCAATAGCTCCTCTCCAATTCAGTACAGCTCCAGTTGGCAACTCAAAACCTCCTGAAAAAGACAAGAATCCAGCAACGGCAACAAGAGAAAGTGCAGAAAAAGCAGATCCAAAATTTCCCCATCCTCCATATATTCCCTCAGCTAATCCAATTTCTTTGGGAGGGAACCATTCAGATACCATTCTTATTCCAATAACAAATCCTGCGCCAACTATTGATAAAAGCAATCTCGCAATTACAAGTTGATTGAAGTCTTGCGCACTAGCAAATAATAAACATGGGACTACAGAAAATATCAAGATTGTTGAGTAGGTTTTTCTTGGACCAAATTTATCCAATAACATTCCAATCAAAACTCTTGCAGGAATAGTTAAAGCAACATTACATATTGCTACTGTCCTAATTTGAGCGACAGATAAACCTAAATCGGCTTTAACAGTAGTTGCAAGAGGTGCGAGGTTAAACCAAACAACAAAAGTAAGGAAAAAGGCAAACCAGGTGAGGTGAAGAGTTCTATATTTGCCATTCAAAGACCAAACATCACTTAACATAAAAATTTTTCAAAATTAATTTTTAAGCAATTTATATTTCCATCAGTGCACACATTTGTATTATTTAATACGAAATTTGGGAAAAAATAAATTCAAATTTATTAAAAGGCTAAAATTCTATTGTCAGTGCTAAGAAAAGTTCAAAATTGGGAATAATTAGCAATCTAATTATTGGTATTATTCGATACATAAAATACTCGTGGGAAAATATTACCTAAGTTATGGAAATTAAACATAAAAAATTTAAGGCATTCATCTTGGCTGGTGGCAAGAGTTCAAGAATGGGGTTTGATAAAGCACTAATTAAACATCATGAAGGCGGAAATTGGCTTACTCATAAAATAAAAATATTAAATACCCTTAATTTGGAAACTTTTGTAATAACAAATCATAATTCTCATTCAAAAGAAGTTGATAAAATAAATAATGTTGGCTTTATTTCAGATGCCAAACCCTTTGATGGCCCCTTAACTTGTATAGAACAAATTTTTTCATCTTTTAAAAAAACCACTAAAAATATCCTGATTATCCCAATCGATATGCCTAATTTGAATACAAAATTAATTTATTCACTTATTCAATCATGGGAAAAAAATCAGAATTCTGCGGTAATATCCCATGATGGAATTTTTGTACAACCATTATTCGGTATTTATCCCATCAATGAAGAAAATCATTTTAAATTAAAAAAAAAGTTATCGTCTGGAAAGAAAAACTTTCTTGGATGGGTTGATCAAATTCCCCATAAATATTTCTATGCAAACAATGGAGATTTAATTAATATAAATTCGAAGAGAGAATTTTTAAATTTGAATAATGGGACTTAAGCAATTGGAGGATAATAGAAAAAGAAAGTTAAAAGTTTTAAGGTTATCTCTTAAACAAAATTGCAATTTTTCATGCATTTACTGTAAGCCAGAAAATTATAGTTTAGATGTATTAAATATTGAACAATTTAAAAAGTTAATTTTGGTCAGTTGTCGATTAGGGGTAAAGTCTATAAGAATTACTGGAGGTGAACCTTTATTAAGTTCTCAATTAGATGAACTGCTTCATGAAATTAAATTGCAAAGGTTAGAAGAATCAAATCCAATAGCAAATTTACAGGATATTTCTCTAACTACAAATGGATATTTGCTCTCTAAGAAAAAAGCTATTGAGCTTTTTAAAAATGGTTTAGACCGGATAACAGTAAGTTTAGATGCAATTGAACCTGATATTTTTTCAAACATGATTGGAGAGGAAAATAAAATTATTGGTAAAGAAAAATTATTTACTGTCCTTGAAGGAATAGATCATGCAATTAATGCTGGATTTAATCCAAAGGAGGGGAAATTAAAAATAAATGCAGTCATTAAAAAAGAGATAAATGATAATCAAATTTTTGAATTAGTTGATTTTGCAAAAAAAAGGTCTATAGAAATTCGTTTTATTGAATATATGGACGTAGGCACATCTAATAATTGGAAGCCATCAGATGTTTTTTTCTCTGAAAAAATTATTAGTTTATTAAAGAAGAAATATCGATTAAAAGACTACGGAAGAAAGGAAGGGCAAACAGCCAATAGATGGTACATCAGTGATTCAAAAAGTTTTATAAGTACAATCTCTTCAGTAAGTAATCCTTTTTGTTCAGATTGTAATAGGTTGAGGATAACTAGCGATGGTTATGCTTACACGTGTCTTTTTTCTAGTGAAGGTATCAATCTAAACCCATGGTTATCTCTACCAATTAATCTCCATGAACTGGAAAATAAAATCAAGAGCATTTGGGAAGCGAGAGAAGATAACTATAGTGAAGATAGATTTAAAAAATTAGAAAAAACAACTAACAAAAATCAAAAAATGCATCCATCAATGTCATATCTTGGGGGATAAAAAAAATTATTAAGTATAAATAACTACATCATATATTCTTAATTCGAGGGAAATTGATTTTAGTTTTTATCTCGCAATGCGTTTAGCGATTTTACTTGGTTTTATTTTTGGGTTAACTCACGGGGTTGTTGTTTCTGAAAGTTATTCTGCTAACAACTATGAAAATAATCAATTATTTTTTACTGAACAAAATTCAAATATATTTTCTTCACTTTAAAATTAAGTTTCTTATTTTTTAATAAGTTTTTGTATAGTAATGAACAACTTATAAATTAAATTGTACTTATAGTTAATATGTAGCGTAGACTACAAAAACGTTCATCTCGTTTTGCGAGCCGCATTAAGATTGAAGCCAAGGAACGGGGACTTCGGTCAAAAATGAAATTTAGTCACATAACTATTATGTCTAATAACGTATCTACCTCAGTAAGGAGTAACAATACTACTGCTATATTTGCAGGTTTTCTTGGAGCATTTGTTGTTGGTTCTCTTGGAGTACAACTTGTAAGAACCCATAAGCCTTCTTTACAATCTCAAACGTTAAAAGTTCCAGCTGTTATCGCTCATCAATCAACTTTATGGTCAGCTTTAGGAGAAATAGATACTCCTATTGTTAAAAATAAAGTTTCTACTAAAATCAAAAGTCATGGTGTTGCCCCAGTTATAGGATCAGAAGCAACTCTTTGGTCACCTCTGGGAGGAAATTAATTTTAATTAAACCGAATTATTAAAAAAAAGGGGCTTAGCCCCTTTTTTAATGACATTAGATTTTTTAAATTGAATATTTCCTTTAATTTTTTCCTCAAGAGTTGGAGAATATTCATTCAATATAGTTTGCGAGTCGATTTAATACCCCTTTCAGTAGTTGGAATTTCTGGAGGGGTTTCTTGTTTTAAGCAGGTAGTTGATTTGATACTGGGATAATTTTAAATCTTCTAATTTTTGATACTAATTGAACTACTTCCATATAAGTTGAGTAAAAGCCAAGGACTAGATAAACAATTAACTTAAGCATTTAATAAATTCTTCTATATACATGAAAACGAATCTATGCAAAGTAGCAATAGACGTTGCATAGTTAGAAGCAATACGATTTCATTGTTTTCAAGTCATCCTTAAAAGAAATAGTACCAATACCTTTTTCATCATCTAAATGAAATTCTGAGAATTCTTCATTTGCATAATAGGGCGTAAAACTAATCATCAATTTTTTATGGGTAAGTACTTTTGAAACAAACTTTTTAGGATCAGGACTAAAGAGAGCTTTTTTAGTGTTACTTATATTCCAAGCAGAGTATTCAACTTCCCCTTCATCAAATTTCAGTCGAATCCTGCCATTAGACATCACTCTATCTGGTGCCAAAAACACCTCTGGGTACGATTCTGTACATCTGAAATACAATTCCGCATCATTATTGAAATTAATTGAAGTTGAATAATTGTTTTCACTAGGCAATAGGAGTGTGCGTATCTTTCTATAATCTATTGGATCCTCTTTTGTAAGAATAATGCTTCTTGGATTACTTTTTAGATATTGACGTTGAAAATGCCCAGTAATAAGAGTTCCACTAACTATTAAAAAAATTATGCCAAGAAATCCATAGAAGATTTTTTGCACCCTTTCAAGTTCTTTCCTTTCCCAATCAGTTTCTTCCATTAATTAATTAGCCAATAACTTTCAGCATTAACTGCAGTAGGTAAAGCGATAGCAGCTAGTAGTGGGAGTAGTAAGCATTTCATTTGTTTAGTCTCCATCACCTCCTCCACAACCTCCACCATCGCCACCTCCACAATCTCCACCACTTCCAGTACCACCTTCACTACTATTACTACCCATGAATTTACTTCTTGATCTATTTACTTCTTTAAATTTAAAATCGCCGCTAATTATATTAAGACTAATCTGAACTATAGCTATGAAAAATATGAGGAGACCATTTGATAGACCCTTAAATGCAAGAACAAGAAAAATAACCCAAATACTATAACTTATATATTTTTTGTATTTTCTAAGAAATTCCAAATAAAAAAAAGTAGCTAATTGCCCCTTATTTTAGATCGACTGTCAATTAGTAACTATTAGAGTAGCGATTAGAAAGTAAGCGTATGATTTATTTAGATTCAACACTTTTTGTTTTGGAAATTGATATTAAATTTACAATATGTCCATGAATATAGAATGTCATTTCAGAAACTCCAATTAAAAAAAATTCAAAGGGAATCCAATTACTCAAATATGTAATTATTGCTTCATTTGGAGTTTTTGTAGGTCATACTATGAGTCCAACTTTTAGTTATTGGGGTCTAGTTCTAAAGCATGGACCAATCCTTACAAAAATAGATGAAAAATGTATGAAAGATCTTAAATACAAAGAAATTTGGGTAGGACCAGAATATTCAAGAAGAAAAGTTGCTGGAGAATAATAAATTATCTAAAAAGCAGAATTATTTATTGGCTTCATATCTATTTTCTTCAATATATTTTTGGATTTTTTTAAAAACCCTTCCTACTTGCACCGCGATATTAAATATGATTGACATTTGATCTAAAAAAGAGGCAATTAACATTATTTATTTTCAGGAATTATTTTTCTTGCTAGTAATAGAAAGCCAATAAAAATTAAAAAAAATGCTTTATGTTCAGCATTGGTCATTTAAGACTGGATATCATCAAAAAGGTGCAGAAAAATTTCTTGGTGGTGGCGGAGATTATCCTGGAGTTGAGATGATTGGAAGGTATCACGCACCTGGTTCTTTAGAAGGTTGGATAGTTTTAAAGACTGATGATCCAAAAGCAATATATCAACATGCCGCTGAATGGGGTGAATTTCTAAATTGGGAAACCACACCTGTATTTACTGATGAAGAAGCTGGTCCAATAGTCGCCAAAGTCTACTCTTAGAATGCGGTTGACAGCATATCTACAATTAAGGAGAAATTAGCTCCTTTTTTATGTCTTGCTCTGTAACATCTGTGTTTACTTTTAAAATCGAAAGCACTTTCGATGAATGGGCTGCAATATTTGATAGTGAAGAAGCAGATAAAAGGCATTCAGAATTTGATATTAAGCCGCTTTTCAGAGGAGTAAGCAAAGAAGATCCTCAAAAAATAATTGTTATTCATCAAGCTCCAGAAGGTAATGTTCAAAAGTTTGTAGAAGCAAATGGTGACTGGATGGCAACTCATAGAGTTAACTTATCAAC
>QCNH01000035.1 GCA_003213275.1 Prochlorococcus sp. AG-424-M03
TAAAACCATAAAAGGTAAGTCAACTTTTATTAGGCTTTCTTCAATAACTAACCCTTTAAACCCTGAAAAAATACTGCAACTTCCAAGAATTAAAAGTTGATTGAGCAAATTGCTTCCTATTACATTCCCAATCGCAAGATCTGTTTTACCCTTAAATGCAGCAATTATTGAAGTTACTAATTCCGGTAAAGAGGTTCCTGTCGCTACGATAGTTAAACCAATAACAATTTCATTTACCCCCAAAAGAGTAGCAAGCGTTTGAGAACCATTTACTAAAATGTTTGAACCAAAGCTTAAAAGAAATATTCCCAATATTAACTTTAGTAAAATATTTATTTTCCCTTTATTATTTTTGTTGAATTCTTCTATTTCTGGTTCAGCATCTTTTGTATCATTTTCTTTCTCATTGATGGTGTTAATTTCCCATATTGTATTTAAGACTAAACAAAATATTAAAAATATACCTGCTTGCATTGTTAATAAGCCTGTTGATGACATTGCCCAAACGGCACAAGAAATAGCCATTAAAAGAGGAACATCTCTTCTGACTATTCTGCTTTTTACCTTAAGAGGAATTATCAATGAGCTTATACCTAAAACTACAAGAATATTAAAAATATTGCTTCCTATTACATTGCTTGCCGCAAGCGAATCACTGCCTTTTAAAATTGAACTCAAACTTACTAACAACTCAGGAGAGCTTGTCCCGAGTGAGACAACTGTTAAGCCAATTACTATTTGAGGTATTCCTAAAATTAAAGATAAATTTATGGCTCCTTGAATAAAGAACTCCCCTCCTGCAAAAAGTAAAACCACTCCTAAAATTATTTCTATAATGGGAAATAAAAAATCACTCATATTTAACCTTTTGTTTAGGAAATTAAACCTTTAATAATTGATTAATAACCATCCTCGAATATCTATAATTTATTGTCAATTTTAATTTGCTGTTAAAATTGATTAAATAGTAAAAATCTTGAAGACATTAACCATATTAAAACCTGATGATTGGCATTTACATTTAAGAGAGGGTCTCGTATTAAAAAATATTATTCACTTTACATCAGAATTTTTTGGAAGAGCCATTGTTATGCCAAATACTAAAAGTCCGATAACATCAATCAACAGCGCTATCTCTTATAAGAAATCTATTTCTGAATCTTTACCAGAAAGTTCTAAGTTTGAACCATTAATGACAATGTACCTTACTGATGATACTGATAAAGGAGAGCTAATAAATGGTTTCAAAAATAATGTCTTTTTCGCCGCAAAATTATATCCTGCTAATGCTACAACAAATTCCAGTCATGGAGTTAAGAAAATAGAAAATCTATATAAGATCTTTGAATTAATGCAAGATTCTGGAATGCCTCTTTTAATTCACGGGGAAGTGACTGATTCTGAAGTAGATATATTTGATCGAGAGGAAGTTTTTATAGATAGAGAACTTTTTCCCATAGTCAAAAGATTTCCAAAATTGAAAATTGTTTTAGAACATATAACCACTTCTTATGCGGTAGATTTTGTTCAAGAAAATAATATTGGGGCAACTATAACCCCTCATCATTTGCATATAAATAGAAATGCAATGTTTTTTGGAGGCTTAAATAGCGATTTTTATTGCTTACCTGTGGCTAAGAGAGAAAAAAATAGAATAGCTTTAAGGAAAGCTGCAACTAGTGGGAAAGAATGTTTTTTTTTAGGAACTGACTCTGCACCACACCTTAGAAAGTGGAAAGCTTTTTGCGGTTGTGCAGGTATTTTTAATTCGCCAGTAGCAATACAAAGCTATTTAACAGTATTTGAAGAGGAAAATGCTTTAGATAATTTTGAGAAGTTTGCAAGTTTAAATGGCCCAAATTTTTACAATGTCCCCCTAAATAAAGAAAAATTAAAATTAGTTTCTAGACCTAATAAAATTGCAGATTTTGTTGACGTTGTTGAAGAAAATAATATTCTCGGACAAATAAAACCATTTCATGCAGGTGAAACCTTAAAATGGCAAGTCGAAGGGATAATAAATTAATAAATTAGATTTAATCTGATCATTCTACAAAAGTGTAAATATTCCAATTTTTCTTGGTTAATGGGATACTTTCAGCTACGATTACATAGCTCAAATTCCTTTAGGAGAGTGGCAGAATTGGTAGACGCGCCGAACTTAAAATCAGTACGAAATTGATGTAGATGGTGGACGTGATTAGCTGAGAAGCTAGTCCCTTTGTTATTCCTTGATGTGTACGAAAGTGCACAGAAAAATCTACAGAGCATGCTAACCGAAAAACAGATTGAAAATCATCAGGAGTTAGAGCGTAAATGTATAGGTAGTGGACTAGGTTGATATTTCGAACTAGAAAATGACTTAATTAAAACCTCTTAATATTTCTTTCAAAATTTATTCAATTAATATTTTTTATTTCATAGAGATGAAAAAGAAAATATCGCGAAACTAAAATTAATGTATCGTAGAATTTAAAAGTTCTTAAATAGTTCATGAAAAGAAAGTTTCTTATTAACCTCTTTTTATTTCCAATATCACTCCTATCGGTTGTTTTTTTACAATTAAATATATCTAACTTGATTTCACCGTCTGCTGTCCATGCGACTAACTGGAATGGATACGATGTTTCAAAGAAAAGTGGTCTGCGAAATCTAAAAAATGGAAATTATCAAAAAGCAGTGGAATTCTTTACCAAGGCTATCAAGATTTATAATCGTGATTCTGATAGTTATTATTTTAGAGGCGAAGCTAACCAAGGATTAGGGAATCATAACGAAGCCATTGCTGATTTTAAAAAGTCGATGACTATGGACGGGATAGGATATAAGGCAAACACGAACTATATGATTGGTTATTCCTACATTCAGCTAGAAGATTTTGATAATGCATTAATACATTTGAATAAAGCAATAAGCATTAATTCTGATGAAGGAGGCTATTACTACAGCAGAGGTTATGTATATTTAAATCAAGAAAAATGGGATGAAGCGCTTAAAGATTATGAAGTGGCAAAGGTTAAATATTTAAAGAAGAAAGAAAAGTTAGATGAATATTTTTATAGTGAGATTGGATATGTTCACTATAATCTTGGATCATTAAAACTAGCTATTGATAATTATGACAAGGCTATTGAAATTAATCCTAAGGAAGGTTTCTTCTATTCAGACAAAGGGGACGCTCTTTATGACCTTGGAAAGAAAGAAGATGCATGTGCAAATTATATTAAGTCTTCCAAATTGGGTTATGAGGAAATTAAAGACTACCTAAATTCAACAGATGGTGATTGGTGTAAAAAATAAATCAAGCTGCTCCTCTTTCATGATTTACCCTTTGGGGTAAGCCTCTCATCCTATGGAACACTCCTCAACACAGGTAACAGAAAATTACCTACACGCAGCAGATAAATAATTAGCTGCACAAGTGAACTCTATAGACTTCGTTATTGCGTAATCTAACGCGTCTATAGATTTCAATATCAACACTTTTTACAAGAATTTTGAAGGATTTAAGTTGGTCAGCTACAATAAAAAAGTGCCAAAACCCTTGGGAGTGTGGCGGAATTGGTAGACGCGCCGGACTTAAAATCCGTCGAGCGCTTTAGCTCGTGGGGGTTCAAGTCCCCCCACTCCCATTATTTAATTATTTATCTTTAGTTCTTACGATAACTATTGAAAATTGTTATGTTTTAACTAAAGAACCATAAATTAATATGGAAAATATTTTCAATAATTCATTTTTTACTTTAGTTGCTTATATTGGAGTTGTTTCTATATATTTGTTTGTTATTCCATTATTGCTATTTTATTGGATGAATAATAGATGGAATGTAATGGGCAAATTTGAAAGATTAGGAATTTATGGACTTGTATTTCTTTTCTTCCCGGGTTTAATTTTATTTTCTCCATTTTTAAATCTCAGATTGAAAGGAAGTGGTAAAGGGTAAATAATTGACTAAAGGTAAAGTTATACAAATAGGTATATTTGTCTCATTAATAGGATTAATTAGTTATGAATTTGCACCGCAACTTGGCATCGACAATTTTACAGCCACTACAATCTCAAGCTGTATCTTAATTCTGATTGTTATTACCTGGGTAACATCTTATGTTTATAGAGTTGTAAATGGAAAAATGACTTTTATGGAACAAAGGAAGCGTTATAGAAAAGAGTACGAAAAAGTTGTTAATGATAAACTAGAAACTAAGTTCAACGCATTGTCAAAGGAAGAGCAGGAAAAACTAATGGAAGATTTAGAAAAAAATCTATAAATTTTTCACAGAAAAAATCTAAAATTCATGAAAAATAACAAAATGGAAATTACTAAAAATGAATCTTTTTCAAAGGTAGATGAGAAGTTTTATGAGTTAAAAAATAATAAAAAATTAGCTTTGATGCCTTTCATAATGGCTGGGGATCCCAATATTGAAAAAACTTCTGAGATCTTGTTGAAGTTACAAGAAAATGGTGCTGATCTTATTGAATTAGGCATCCCATACAGTGATCCACTCGCAGACGGACCTGTTATACAAGTGGCGGCCTCTCGTGCCTTAAAGTCAGGCACTACCCCTAGAAAAGTAATTACACTTTTAGAGTCTTTAAAAGGTAAATTAAATATTCCCATCATACTTTTTTCTTACTTAAATCCTTTACTATGTTTTGGCTTTGAACAGTTTTGTGAGATGGCATCTAATGCTGGGGTTTCTGGACTAATAATTCCTGATCTACCTTTAGAGGAAGCTTATAAATTTTCTAAAATAGTTGGTAAGCATTCTATGGATTTGATTTTATTGGTAGCTCCAACTACTCCTTTTGAAAGAATGAAACAAATATCAAATCATACTAAAGGCTTTACTTATTTAGTAAGTGTTACAGGTGTAACTGGTGAGAGAAACAAAATGGAAAATAGAGTAGAAAATCTTATTGCTAAATTAAAAGAAGTAAATACTTATCCAATTGCTGTTGGTTTTGGGATATCCAGTCCTGAACATGTTAATAAAGTTCGTGAGTGGGGAGCAGATGGAGTAATTATTGGTAGTGCATTTGTAAAACGAATTTCTAGTTCAAGTGAAAAAGATGTTGTTGATGATGTTGGTGCATTTTGTAAAGTTATGCGTTTAGCTGCTGATCAAAAAACTAATTAGAAATTTATAAAATCAAGTATCAAATTTATTTTGTTATCTTTAAGATTCTTCAGTAGGTAATAATCTTATTTGTTTTCTTCCAAGCTTAATTTCAAATTCATCGCCTGCTTTTAAATCTAAAAGTGCTGTATATGCTTTCCCTATCAAAAGATTTCCATTCCCTTGAACTGTGGCTATATAACTTAGCTTTCTTCCTCCTTTGCCAATACCTGCAACTCCAGAGTCACCAAGATTAACTCCTTTTGCTTCTAGTAGTGCTTCATAAAATGCGGTGAAATTTAAGCGTTCACCCCCATTTTTCTTGGTGGAAACATATCCACAAGCTCTAACAAGGTCAGACTTGCTAACATCACCAAGCTCTTTAACTTTTGCAAGAAGATCACTACCAGTGAGCATAATTAATTAAAAGAAAGTTCTTCTTAAATAAGATAGCAATTTGTGTGTAATATATGCAATTATTTGGTATATATTTATTCTATTATTTATCTTTAAAAATGGAGAAATTTGTAGTTTTTGGAAAGTACTGTGAAGATGCAATCATAAAAAGGGCCCCATTTCGTGAACAACATCTTAAAAGACTTAAAAACTTAAAAGATCGCGATATTTTAGTTACTTTAGGACCAACAAAATGTACAAAATATTTATTTGGGATTTTCAATGCTAATGATGAAAATCAATTAAGAGATTTGATTGAGGAAGATATATATTGGAAAAAAGGTATATGGATTAATTATGATATTTATCCATGGATTCAAGCTTTTTAAATAGAATTCATAATATTTTTTAGTATTTAATATTATTCATTAAAATAAAATTTATTAAAAATAAAATATAAAAATATTTTTCATTAATAATTCAATTTTTGATCGTGTATAGCAATTAAAGCCATATTTATTTATTAACAGGTTAGTTTTTAAGAGTAATATATTTATTTTTAAACCCTTTGTTATGTTTGAAAATTATTTCTTATGAAATTAGAATGTTTTAATAAATATTTAGTTACTAGTGTCTTGATTTATCTGATTTACTAAAGAGTCGATATCTAATTGATTATATGGTGGAGTTTGTTTTGCCTCTAGATAATCAATTTTGATATCTTTTACCCAATTTTGTTCAATCTTTATGAGATTTTTTGCGATGTTGAACATACCGCCTTTTTTATATAATTCTTTAATTTTCAGGGTAATCTCAGAGGTTCTACTCGATTTAATATTTAATTCCTTTGCTAAGTCTTTTTGGCTAAATCCATGAGATTTCAACCAATCTTTAATAAAGTAGACGAGTTCTTTTTCTTCCTGTTGAGATAATCTACTCATTTAATAGAAAGGAAATAACTTATTAAGCTTATTCTCTGCTCTCGCTCTTATTGAAGGAGTCATATATTTGCTCCATATACTAAGTACTGCTGTGAGGGCTACAAAATCATCACTAAAACCAACTATTGGCATAAAGTCAGGGAAAAGGTCAAATGGCATAATTAAATAGGCGAGCGCAGCCATTAATGAAACTCTTACTTGTGCTGGAGTGTAAGGATCTATAGCCATCTCCAAAACTTCTAAGGCAGGCTTGGCAATCGTTCTTCCTGCTTTAATAAGAATCTTGATAATGATATTCTCATCAAATGTTGAACTTTCTAAAACTTCAGCATCATAAATTTTTTCTTGATTTCTGTAATTTTCTTTCATCCTTATAAATGAAATTTAAATATTTTTAATGGAATTTTTAGCTAATACTATCAACTAATCCATTCTGTATTCCTGCTTTTCTAAGTTTTCTTAAGGCACGTTGAACAACTTGTCGGCAATATTCCCTGCTACAACCCATATGTCTTGCCACTTCAGCTAAAGTTCTCCACTCATTTGAACCGTCTAAACCAAATCTTAGGCTTACTATCTTTCTTTCTTTCTCAGTTAAATTTGCTTTATCTAATAAACTCCAAGCAGAGGCTGTCCTCTCGGCTAATTCGGCTAATTCCATTGGAGGAGTTTGATCACTTGGAAGAATATCAACTAGTTCTGAGGGGTCAGACTTTGATTTAACAGTACCTTGTAGACTAACAGTGATGCTTCTCAATTCACAAGAAAGGAGTTCATCAATTTCCTCCTTAGTTACTTTTAATTCTTCAGCTAGCTCATAACTAGTGGGAGGAATACCCTTAAGTTGCATAAGCTTTGATTTTGCTGATCTTAATTTAGTAAGCTTTTCATTGATATTAACGGGTATCCTTATAGTCCTACTTTGAGTTGATAATGCTCTATTTAATCCTTGCCTGATCCACCAATAAGCATAGGTGGAGAATCTGTGCCCTCTAGATGGATCATATTTTTCGACAGCCCTTGTCAGGCCTAATGTCCCCTCCTGAATTAAGTCCAGTAATTCTAGTCCTTTACCTTGGTATCTCTTGGCAAGGTTGACAACTAATCTTAGGTTGGCTGTTATCATCTCATTTTTAGCTTTTTCACCAATTTTGATCTTTTTTCTTTCAGCTTCGGAATATTCACAAGCAGCCCCCTTGCCCCCTGCCTCTTGACATCTATTAATAAGTACAACCATTTCTTGGACTTTCCTACCCATAGTGAGTTCTCTTTCGGGAGTTAAAAGTTGATGACGACCTATTTCACCAAGAAAATCGCTTAATGAACTCACGATTTACCTCATTGTTGATATATTCAACTTATAGTTAATTCAGTAATAAGCCATACATGTAATAATTAATTAATATTTAATTAATAATTTTTAATTAGTTAATTAGTATTTTTTATCAAATTTTTTATTATATAATTTTAGATTTTAAGTCTTAACTATTTAATTTTTTCGTCTTGATTCAAGAACAGCAAGTACATCTCTCCACTGAACTCCTTTGTGCATAAGTGCTACTTGCAGATGATAAATTAAATCAGCAGCTTCATTTGAGATTGAATCTTTATTATTATCTTTGCAAGCCATTATAAATTCAGCGGACTCCTCTCCTATTTTTTTTAAAATAGTATTACTACCTTTTGTTAATAAATGATTTGTGTAACTTTTGTCTTTAGGATTTGTCGATCTTTCGTTAATGGTATTGAATAATTCAGAGCAAATATTTGAGAAGGGAGTTGTTTTTTTCTCTTTTTTATCATTTTGATTAATTTGAATTTCGTTGAAAAAACAACTTTTTTCCCCAGTGTGACATGCTCCTGAACCATTTTGTTCAATCAACAGGATTAGTGCATCACTATCGCAGTCGAATCTTATCTCCTTGAGTATTTGGGTACTTCCACTCGTAGCTCCTTTTCTCCAAATTTCTGATCTTGATCTGCTCCAGTAATGAACGTTTTTGGTCTCAAGAGTAATTGTCAATGATTCTTTGTTCATCCAAGCAAGCATAAGAATTGATCCGTCAAGCCAATCTTGTGCTATTGCAGGGATTAATCCATAATTATCAAAGCGTAGATCTTCTATCGAAAAATTATTTGAATAAGTCATTATGTTAGTTATGTTGAATCCTATTCATTTGTGTTTTATTAAAAATTATCCTAACAGTTAATTGATGTATATTCATTCTTTGAAATTTTCATGCAGTAAAAGTTACCATGATTTTCCTTGTTCACATCGGCAATGGCGTCATGAAGGCCACTGTAGATTTGTGCATGGATATTCAAGATCATTCACCTTTTGGTTTGCCGCAAAAAAATTAGACCTAAATGGTTTTGTGGTGGATTTTTCAAGTCTAAAGCCTCTTGAAAACAAACTAAAGCGACAATTTGACCATACTTTTTTAATAAATAAAGATGATCCTTTATTGAATTACTGGGAAAAATTACATGACTTAGATGCTTTAGATCTGAGAATTATGGATAATGTGGGAATGGAGTTCACTTCTGAATTGATTTGGAGATGGGCTAATGAATACTTGCAGGATAAGGATAAGGGAAGAACCTGTTGTTGGAAAACAGAATCAAAAGAAAATAAATCCAATAAAGCAACTTATGAAAATTTACCTGAGTGGTTCAAATCCTAAATATAACTTCAAGTCATATTTATATATTTAATGAAGATCTTTAATCAACAATTATCTCTCCATTAACCAGATAAATATTAACCTCTTCCTTATTGAGGTAATTATTATTCAGGATGTTGTTTGAAATTTTTGTCTCAATTTGTTTTTGAATAAATCTTTTTAAAGGCCTTGCTCCATAGGCATTATCGAAACTATTTTGGACTAATTGGTTAATTGCTTCATCAGTAATTTTTAATTTTAGATTTTTTTTGATGAGTCTGCTTTCTAAATTTTGAAGCTGTATTTTTGCAATTTTGTTAATATCACTTAACTCTAAACTATTAAAAATTACTATTTCATCAAGTCTATTTAAAAACTCAGGTTTGAAAAATTTTTTAATTTCAGAATCCACAACTTTTTTGATTTCTTTTGTATCCTCTTTTCTAATGGATAAATCATTTATTGCTTGACTTCCTAAATTACTTGTGAGAACAATTATTGAATTTTTGAAATTGATTGTGCGACCCTGACCATCCGTAATAATGCCATCATCAAGAACCTGTAAAAGAATATCTAAGATATCTTTGTGAGCTTTCTCTATTTCATCTAGAAGTATCAATGAATAGGGATTTTTTCGCACGGCTTCAGTTAATTGACCGCCTGATTCGAAACCCAAATACCCAGGAGGCGCACCTATGATTTTACTTACTGAATGCTTTTCCATATATTCAGACATATCCAATCTCGTAATTGAAGAATTTGAGTCGAATATGATTTTTGCTGTCACTTTACTAAGTTCTGTTTTCCCAACCCCAGTCGGGCCTAAAAAGAGGAAACTTGCTAAAGGCTTGCTAGGGTCGTTTAAACCTGTCCTCGATCTTTTTATAGAGTCTGCAACTGCGCAAATTGCACTATCTTGACCAATAATTTTTTCTTTAAGTATTGACTCGAGGCTTAAAAGCTTATCTTTCTCTGATTGGTTTAAGTTTTGTACTGGAATAGAGGTCCACTTCGAGACAACTTCTGCAATATCGTCAAAAGTTACTTCTTGCCTCAATAGACAGGCCTCTCCTTGTTTTTGCGAATTAACTAAGTAATCACTTTTTTCTGATAATTTTTTTTGTAATGAATTTAAAGTTCCAAATTCCAACTCTGCTGCTTTGTTGAGATCAAAGCCCCTTTTGGCTTGGTCTATTTGCAATTGAACAGATTCAATTTCTTCTTTAATTGTACTAATTTCATCAATTTCATCTTTTTCTTTTTTCCATTTAGCGTTTAATTCGGCCTGCTTATTTTTAAGTGATATAAGTTCGCTATTAATTTTTTTTAATCTTTCTAAAGAAAAATCATCTGTTTCCCTTTTTAAAGATAATTTTTCCATCTCAAATTGTAGAACTTTTCGATCAATTTCATCAATTTCTTCGGGTTTGGAAGTTATGACCATATTTAATCTTGAGGCTGCTTCATCGATTAGATCTATCGCTTTGTCAGGAAGAAATCTATCGTTAATATATCTTTCGCTAAGGGTGGCAGCCGCAACCAAAGCATTATCAGAAATTCTCACACTATGATGAACTTCGTATCTTTCTCTCAATCCTCTTAATATTGATACAGTATCATTTACTGAAGGAGCATCAATTTTTATTTTCTGAAATCTTCGTTCTAGAGCAGGATCTTTTTCTATATTTTGTTTGTGTTCATTAATAGTTGTAGCACCAATACATCTAAGTTCTCCTCTTGCAAGCATGGGTTTTAATAGGTTGCTTGCATCTAAAGAACCTCCACTGGCGCCTGCACCAACTACTGT
>QCNH01000036.1 GCA_003213275.1 Prochlorococcus sp. AG-424-M03
ATCGAAAAATACTCATATATGAATCATTTAGATTCTTTCCCTGTAGTAAAGGCCTGTTTGCAATTTCATTTTTCAATCTTTTAATTGCGATATCTTTGTCAAGATCTATCCAAGCAATTATTCCCTGTCTTAATATTCCCCAGTTTTGTGATTTGGTAACTATCCCTCCCCCAGTTGATATTACTAAGGAAGGAATTTTGATAGTTTCTTTGAGGCAGTATGTTTCTAATTCACGGAAATTATCTTCTCCTTCATCATTAAAAATTTGATTGATGGATTTTTTTGCCAACTTCTCTATTAATGAATCTAAATCAATGTATTTATACTTCAATAATTCAGCCAGTTTCAAACCAGTTTGTGACTTACCACAACCCATCATGCCTATTAAAAATATGCTTCTGCCCTTGATAGCTTTAACTGTTTTTTCGATAATGGATTGTTCCATAAAGACAAAAGCGTATATAAAACCTTAAGATAGTATTATCGCAGACAGGTATGACTTCTACACAATCCAAACCATTACATGGAAAAGGACGTGAATGCGTCATAACTCGACGTGCCTGCTTTAGTTCTAGTCATCGTTATTGGCTTCCTGAAAAAAGCTCAGAAGAAAATTTATCTCTTTTTGGAAAATGCAGTATTGCACCAGGACATGGTCATAATTATGAACTCATTGTCTCAATGGGAGGAGAACTAGACTCTGATGGAATGGTTCTAAATCTCTCTGATGTAAAACACTCTATTAAAGATAAGGTTACTGGACAATTAGATTTTCGTTTTTTAAATGATGTCTGGCCTGAATTTAATATTAATAATCAAAATGGTATACTCCCTACAACTGAAGCATTAGTGAAGGTCATTTGGAGTCGTTTAAAAGATGATTTACCTCTTATAAGTCTAAGGCTTTATGAAAACCCAAATTTATGGGCAGATTATTTTGGAAAAAACATGGAAGCATTTTTAACAGTACAAACTCATTTTGCAGCCGCTCATAGACTCGCAAAGGAAGAGATATCCTTTGATGAAAATAAAAAAATCTATGGGAAATGTGCCAGAGTTAATGGACATGGTCACAACTATCTTGTCGACATAACTGTAAAAGGAGACATTGATAGTAGAACTGGTATGGTTTGTGACTTATCTGCTCTACAAGAAATAATTAATGATTTAGTTGTTGAACAATTAGATCATACTTTTCTAAATAAAGACATCAAATTTTTCCAAAGTTGCGTTCCAACTGCTGAAAATATAGCTTTATATATTTCTGATGTTCTCAAAAAGCCAATTCATGCCCTTGGTGCAACGTTGCACAAAATAAGACTCCAAGAAAGCCCAAACAATGCGGCAGAAATTTATGTTGATCAAAAGTTAACCAATTCATTGAAGTTTAAATTAGAAAATAATTTAGTTTCACAAACTTGAGTATCCCAAGAGTAATAATACTTATAGCCTCTAGTCTTGATGGGAGAATTGCATTTCCTGAAGGTGGTGAGTCACATCTTGGAAGCGAAGAGGATAGAAGAATGTTAAATCAAAACTTATCAATGGTTGATGCTACCATTTTTGGTTTAGGTACTTTAAAAGCTCATCAATCAACATACCTAATTAAAAATTTCTATCAGAATAACGACGTACAAATATCAAAAAGCCAACCAATTTCTATAGTTGCTTCAAATAGCAGGAAATTTAACAGGAATTGGAGATACTTTCGACAACCAATAAGAAGATGGCTAATTAGCTCTAAAAAAGTTGATAATTCTTCAACTAATGATTTCGAAAAACAACTCTTTTTCGAAAATTCATGGGGGGAAACTTTAATTTCGCTCAACAAACAAGGGATAAATAATCTAGCTCTTTTAGGGGGTGCAAAACTTATACATTCATTTATAAAGGAGGATCTAATAACAGATATAAAAATTACAATAACTCCGCGAATTATTGGAGGTAAATATACATGGATACCTCCAGAACAATCAAATGAGATTTTTAATCTCAAAAGACTGTGGGAAATAAAAACAATTACAAATTTGATGAATAATGAAATCCACGTTCATTACAAAAAAATTTGAAATAAATTCCATAATATATGAACCAAAAAATATATAAAGTTGAAGTCAAATTGTCCATTAAGGAAATATCAAGAGAGATATGGGATGAATTAACGAATGAAGTGAACAATCCATTTTATGAATGGAATTGGCTTAAAAACCTTGAAATATCAAAAAGTGTTTCGAGAGAAACTGGTTGGCAGCCTCTATATTTTGTTGCCTATAAAAATAAAGAAATATTAGGTATTGCTCCACTTTTTTTGAAAAATCATAGCTATGGAGAATTTATTTTTGATCAATCTTTTGCAAAATTGGCTCAAGAATTGAATTTAAATTATTACCCTAAATTAATTGGAATGAGCCCTTATAGTCCTGTCAATGGATATCAATTTCTTTACAAACAAAATAAAGATAAGAAAGAAATTACAAATTTACTGATAAACCATATCGAAAGCTTTGCGATTAAAAACAAAATTTTAAGTTGTAATTTTTTATATGTAAATGAAAGCTGGGGTAACCATCTTAAATCTTTGGGATACCTTGAATGGATAAATTCCAGCAGTGAATGGAGGAGTAATGGAGAAAAAACATTTGATGATTTTCTTTATAGATTTAACTCTAATCAGAGAAAAAATATAAAAAAAGAGAGAAAATCAATTATTAAACAAGATATTAAAGTGGACATTTTTGAGGAGGATAATATAAACCTAGAAATCCTCAAAAAAATGCATAATTTTTATGAAAATCATTGTTTAAGATGGGGAGTATGGGGAAGTAAATATCTAACATCTAAATTTTTCGAACAAATTTTAGACAATAACAAAAATCTTTTGCTTTTTAGCGCAGCAAAAAACTACTCTGATGATATTTGTGCGATGTCAATGTGCGTTAAAAATAATAAGAACTTATGGGGTAGATATTGGGGCAGTCAAGAAGAAATATCAAATTTACATTTCGAATTATGCTACTACCAGCCAATTGAATGGGCAATAAAAAATAGTATCCATTTTTTTGATCCTGGGGCAGGTGGCAAACATAAACGAAGAAGGGGATTTTTTGCAAAACGCACCATAAGCTTACATAAATGGTTTGACAAAAATATGGAAAATATAATTAATCCTTGGCTAAATGAAGTAAATAGACAAACCAATATAGAAATTGAATTTGAAAATGATTCAATACCTTTTAAATAAACAATGCTTTGGCTTTACCAAGGATTATATTTAGTAATATATTGTCTTAATAACTGCCTAAGATGAATTTTAGTAAAAGTTTGGAGAAAAAAATAAAGGTTGATAATGATCTATCTAACAGATACATAGACTTAGATCCAAACGGTTATTTTATTATAAAAGTAGATTTAGAAGAAAATAAAATTATTTTAGAGCACTTTTTAAACAATATTAATGAGGAAGGGTATGCGCTTGACCCAGAAACAAATGAGCCAATTAAATGCGACTCGCAAGATAAAAGAGTAAGTAATGAAGTTTTTGAAGGTATTAGTGCCAAACAACTTGGAATATTGATCACTGAAGAAAGAAATGACTTAATCACAAGATTTGATCATGCTCTATATCTAGGCAGGGAATTACAAAAAGCAGAAGAATGTTTATACAAAAAATTACCATATATTCAAGATTAAGAAATTAAACGAAAAAATCTAATTTTTTGATCTGATGTTAGATTATATAAAAATAAATAAATTAATGAACATTATTTTCTATTTTGCGTTTATTGGTTTTGGTTTTGGAGCCGCTTTCGCATTAGATAAGCTACTAAGAGCAGTTAAGTTAATTTAAAAAACTACAAAATTCTAATAGTTTCCCCATACAAATCATATTCATCAGAAAAACAAATATTTGCTTCAACAAATTTACCAATATAATTTTTCAAATTATTATTTTTAACTGATAAAATTACGTTTCCATCAATTTCAGGCGCAAAATTGTAAGAACGACCAATTAATTCATTATTATCAGATATTTTTTCTACCAGAATCTTCATTTGTAAACCAACATATGACTGATTTTTGTTCTTAGAGATATTTTGTTGAACTGAAATAATATTATCTTTTCTTGCCTCTGCAACCTCTGAGGAAACTCTATTTGGCAACCCAAAAGCTTGAGTTCCTTCCTCAGGAGAAAAAGTAAACACTCCTACATGATCAAACTTGTGCCTATCCAAAAATTTTAAAAGATGTTCAAAATGCTCTTTTTTTTCTCCTGGGAAACCAACAATGAGACTGGTTCTTAATACAGCAGATGGAATTTCTTCTCTAATTTTAACCAAAATTGATTCATTTAAAGAAGCCTGCCAAGGTCGATTCATACTCTTCAAAACATCTGGATGACTATGCTGAAGTGGCAAATCGAAATAAGGTAATATATTGTTTGAATCTTTGAAAGCTCTAATAACTTCATCAGTCAAACCAGTTGGATAAGCATAATGTATCCTTATCCAAGGAATTGAAACTTTTGAAAGCTCATTCAAGAGTTTGGCTAATGATGGTTTTCCATAAATATCTTGTCCATAATTAGTTGTTATTTGACTAATTAGTATTATTTCTTGAATACCCTTCTTTGCAAGACTTTTAGCTTCTGAAACTATTGATTCTATTGTTCTACTTCTTTGAGGACCTCTCAACTTGGGAATAATACAAAAAGCGCAATTATAATCACAACCCTCAGCAATACGGAGATAAGCAACAAATTTTTTTTTATCTACAAAACGAGGTATCGCCTCATCTGCAATAAATTCCGGTGTGTTTGATACTTCATTAACGATTTCTCCTTTTTCTACTCTGTTCAAAACTTTAGCTATCTTTTGATAATCTCCTGTACCTACTAAACCTTTTATTTCAGGTATTTCTTTAAGAAGTTCGTCTTTAAAATGCTGAGCCATACAACCTGCAACAATTACTTCCTTTCCTTGATTTGTATATTCCAGAATTTTCTTAATTGATTCCTCTCTAGCTGTTTCAATAAAACTGCAAGTATTTATAACAACAACATTTGCATCAGCTATATTGCTGTCAACTTTATAACCCTCTTTATCTAATAAGCCTTGCATATGTTCAGTATCAACAAGATTTTTCTCACAACCAACATGACTAAATGCAACCTTAGAAAGTTTTTTATCTTTAACATTGAGATTATTTTGTTTCACAAATTTTAAAAATTAAGAAATTTAAAAAGCATTTTGTACACAACTTTCATGCCAAGATAATATTAGGATAGATTAGGTAAATAACAAACTTTCATTTTTAATGGCCCTTAAGACTTTAAAAAGTAGAAATAAAAAAGATCTGAAATGGCCAAAAATCATAATCGCAATTCTTAGCAGTATAGGCTTAGTTGACACAGGTTCAATTACTTTAAAAAGCTGGGGATTATTTACATCACTTTCATGCCCAGGGATGCGAAATGGTTGCGAAACAGTTTTAAATAGTCCTTGGGGTACTTTGTTTGAAAATAATCAATTTAATATCCCTCTTTCATTAGCAGGATTCATAACGTATTTATCAATATTAGTTCTCACAATAATACTTTCACTTAATTTAATTTCTCCAAAAGAAAAACTAAATAAGTTTCTGTGGTGGTTAATATTTCTAATTTCTTGTGCCTCTTCTACATTTAGCTTTTTGTTAATCAATATAATGTTTTTTAAGATTCAAGCATATTGCTTTTTTTGTATACTTTCAGCAATTTTGTCTTTTTCTATCTTTATAATATCTATGATTGGATCAAACTTTGAAAGTAGAGAACCTATGATTTTTAGAGGTTTCATAGTAGCTATAAGTGTTCTTCTGGGTGGCCTAATTTGGTCAACTAACGTTGATCCTTCTAATGCTATTGATGTTCCAATCCCCACTGAAAATGTCTCACCGATAATTACCACTGCAAGCTCTCCCCAGAAGGTTAAATTTGCAAAATTTCTAAGAGAAAACAACATAGTTATGTATAGTGCGTATTGGTGCCCGCATTGCCATGATCAGAAACAACTATTTGGTAAGGAAGCAGTGAAAGAATTAAAAATAATTGAATGTGCTAAAGATGGTAAAGATAATGAGTATAAGCTTTGCCAAACGAAAGGGATTAGTGGATTCCCTTCTTGGGAAATAAATAGTGAAATCATTAGTGGCACTCGTGATTTAAACGAATTAGCGATGATTACCGGTTATCTAGGAGATTCTAATTTTTAATAAATCTTTTATGAATTTTTTGATCTAGCTGTTGTCTAGTATGGCACTTCCAATTTTTATCTTTATCTGGAAAATCATCTCTATAATGCCCTCCCCTACTCTCTTCTCTAAATAGACAAGCTTTTAATAAAGTTATAGTTGTTATTTGTCGATTCTTTAAATCAAGTAGAAGATTCAATGCCCTCCTATTGGGTTCAATAAGTTTTATATTTTGATCAAATTTTATTTTTTCAAGACTATTGAGTAAAGGATTTTTTTGTAATTGAACAATATCATCTTGAATATAATTTAAAAATTTACTCATATTAACCTTGTTTCGAGATACGCCTAAATTTGACCAACATCGTTTTCTTAGTTCATCAATTTTTGCAGCAATTGTAGAAATTTGATCTTCTTTCGAATCTTGAATATCAAACTCTTGGAATGATCTATCAAATTTTGCAAATTTAGGGGGATCATTCAAAACAATTGAAGACATTTTTCTCGCAAAAACAAGGCATTCCATCAATGAGTTACTTGCCAATCGATTAGCACCATGCACACCCGTAGAAGCAACTTCTCCTACAGCGTATAATCCTTTCCTTGTAGAAGAGGCATTTAAATCAGTTTTTACACCTCCCATCCAATAATGAGCTGCAGGAGCTACAGGAATAACCTCATTTAAAGGATTAACGCCATAATCCTGACATCGACTTAAGATAGTAGGAAATCGCTCTACAATTTTTTCCGGATCAATATATCTAAGATCTAAGCCAACATGATCTACATTATTATCATGCATATTCTTCATAATTGCTCTACTTACCTGATCTCTAGAAGCTAAATCACGATCTTGAAGATTTATAACTGGGCTTTCCCCATTTTTATCAACTAAAATGGCACCTTCTCCTCTTAGTGCCTCAGATATTAAAAAGCAAGGTGCGCCATAAAATTTTAAAGCGGTTGGATGAAATTGAACAAACTCTAAATCTTCGATGGCAGCGCCTGCTTTCCATGCGAGAGCAATCCCTTCTCCAGAGGACTGAGCAGGATTTGTTGTATTAGTAAATAAATGCCCGCCTCCGCCCGTAGCTAAAACAACAGCTCTTGATTGAATCCAATATAAATTCGCTCCATCAAGAACCTGAACCCCTTTACATTCTTCATTTTCAATGAGAAGTTCAGTAACTCTTACACCCCTACAGTGAAGAATATTTTTTTTATTTTCAATATGATCTTCTAGAACTTCAACTAATGCTCTTCCAGTACGATCTTGTACATGTAAGACTCTTCTGCGAGAATGAGCTGCTTCTAAAGTAGTAGCTAATTGGTCAGAATTGCGATCAAAAATCATTCCTAAATTCTGCAATCTCTCGACACAACCAGGAGCTTCTTTAACCAGCATTTCTACAGCTTGAAAATCACATAGTCCATCTCCTGCTTTTAAAGTATCATCAGCATGAAGATCAAATGAATCGTCTTGTCTAACAACAGATGCGATTCCTCCTTGAGCCCATCGACTAGAAGATGTCTTACTCGTATTCCTATTTAAAAGTAGCACTTTTAAATTTGCAGGTAATTCAAGACAAGTCATAAGCCCTGCAGCACCAGCACCTATAACGACAACATCCCAATTATTTATTGGAATCGGTTCTGGAGAAAATGGAGGCCTTAACATTAAACCAAACCACTAAAAGTTGGTTGCAGAATTGCTAAAAAAATAAAAATACCATCAACAATTAATGTCGTTTGAATTACATAACTGGAAACTAAGAGTGCTTTACCATTAGTAGTATTAATAGTCGCAGAATCAAAGATTTCTTTTGAAATGAACCAAAGTATAAGGGCAACACAAACAATAATAGATAATGATTTTATTTGAATAAGATTCTCTGAGGTTTGTTGAAGGATTAAAGGTGCAGTTTCAGAATCTGCAGTAATAACCTGCCTCCATTGATCCATTATTCCTATCAAAAATATTGTAATGTCAGTAACTGCGGTTCCAAATAAAGAAGAGATATAAAAACTAGAACCAATTTTCCAATTAGTACCAAGTCCAATTAACGCAAATGGAAGTACTACAGCTTCAACAGGAATGTGCAGGATAGGAAACGGACTTAACCATCCCCAGAACAAACATCCACCAAGCCAACTCCCTGATACACCAATTAACAATGAAGTGACAATAAACCATTTATTGGATCGTTTTTTGTGTAACACAAATGCCACTAAAAGGATTACAAAAGTAAAACAAAGAGCACTAATTGGTTCTAATCTAACCCAAGGGGCTTGAACGAATATAGGTAAAATTACAAAAAAAGAAGACCACAATCTTAAAGAAATTGGCCTTGATAAAAGAGTATTTTCATATGAATCAACTCTTTTATCTAACTCACAGGTCAATTTATCTTTCACTTCAATTTTTTTTGTAATTAATTCTTTCAAGGAATAAATTTTATTAGATTATTTTAATTAATTTAAATCGTGTTTTAAAAAACTGCGAATGTCATATTTTAATAAATTAAAGGCCCTTAATTTCAAAATTACATTTGGTATTTTAAAAGTATTTAATACACTTTGATTTATATATGAGTTTAAAATAAAAATATAGAATAATATTTGGAAGTTAATTGTGTGGAAAGAAATTAATTACAAAGAAGATTCAAATGATCTTTTGGTTCCCAATATTGCCTATAAAATAAATCCTGCAGAAATTGAAAGTATCGAAGCTAATTCCATTGCTCAAGAAATAGGATTTGAATCAGGTGATTCAATAATTAGTATTAATGGAAAAAAACCAAGAGATCTAATTGATTATCAGATTCTGATAAGTGAAGAGTTTTTAAATATATCTGTTTTAGATAAAAATCATGAAATTCATAATATCAGTATTGAAAAAGATCAAGACGTCAATTTAGGAATTAATTTTAAAGATGCATTATTTGATTCAATTAAGCAATGCAATAATAGATGTCCATTTTGTTTTATAGATCAACAGCCAAGCGGCAAAAGAAAAAGTCTTTACATAAAAGATGATGATTATAGATTAAGTTTCCTTTATGGCTCTTATCTAACTCTTACGAATTTAAAAAAAGAAGACTGGGAAAGAATTTCTAAGCAAAAACTATCCCCACTTTTTGTTTCTGTTCATGCTACTGATCCTGACACGCGAGAAAAATTATTAAAAAATAAAAAAGCAGGAGTAATTCTTGATCAAATCTCCTGGTTTGAAAAAAACTCTATTCAAATACATGCTCAAATTGTTGTATGTCCAGATATAAATGACGGAGAGATTCTTAAAAAATCAATTTTGGAACTTGCTGAATTCTACAAAAAAACTTTTCAAACAGTAATTTCAGTTGCAATAGTTCCTGTAGGACTTACAAAATTTAGACCTGAAAATGATGGATTGAAATCAATAAGCTCAGAATATGCAAAAAGAACCATTAAAGAAGTAGAGAGTATTCAAGCCTCTTTACAAAAGAGTCTTGGGACTCGTTTTTGTTGGCTAGCAGACGAATGGTATTTAATCGCAGGTACAAATTTACCTAGTTACAACACCTACGAAAATATGCCACAAGAATCTAATGGAGTAGGTTCTATTAGAAGCTTTCTAAAAACATTAAGTGAAAAGACTAACAACCTGCCCAAAAAAGTAAAAAAGCCAAAAAAAGTTAGTTGGATTGTTGGTAAATTAGTTTATGAAGCCCTTATTCCTACGGTTAAAAAATTAAACTTAATTGATGGATTAACAATCAATTTATATGGTTTACCAAGCATTTATTGGGGACAAGAACAAGTTGTAACTGGACTTTTAACTGGAGAAGATCTAATTTACGGGCTGCAAAATAAAGATTTAGGAGAGGGTATTTACATACCATCAATCATGTTAAAAATTAATACTGATTTGTTTTTAGATGATAAAAACATTAAAGAAGTAGAAAATCAATTGAATACCCAAATTCACGTTCTTAATGATTCAAATGATATTATAGATACTTTGATTGGAAAATCTAATAAAACAAATACCATAAGAAATGCTTAAAAAAGTAATACATCCTATCTTGTTATTGCCTCTTGCTCTATTTCTAAACTCTGTAGAAGTACTATCTAACGAAAGAAAAGGCTTCATAGATAGAGTTTTAGAAGAAAAGTCAAATAAACCCTTTATTAGTTATCAAGAAATAGAAAAAACTGTCTTAAATAATGAGGAATTAAAATCATTAAAAAATTTAGTTATCTCTGCAAGCTTTAATCTTTCAAGTCAAATTGCTCAAAGATATCCATCCATAGATTTTCAAGCTAGTGGGTTACCAAAATATGTCTTAGGTAAAAATTATAGTAGTAATTCAGAGACTTTAAAAACATCACAATTTACGGCTAATCCTTCTCTTACTATTCAATGGGATTTAATTGACCCCCTAAGGGGATCCGACATTAAAATTGCCAAAGAAAATTTCAAAATTGCAGAAAATAATTATGAGATTAAGAAAAAAGATTTAATTCAAGAAGCAAAATTGAGGTATCACAAATACCAAAAGTCATATCAAGATATCC
>QCNH01000037.1 GCA_003213275.1 Prochlorococcus sp. AG-424-M03
ATCAAGATCTTAAAGATCAAATCGCTGTTAAAAGAAGTGATAGAGAAAAAAGATTAAAAGTAACTTTGAATCTTATGAAGGAAAACTTGGTTTCAGCAGGTTTGAAAAATTTTGAAATAACTGGAAGGCCAAAACATCTTTATGGCATCTGGAGCAAAATGGAAAGACAACAAAAGCATTTTCACGAGATTTATGATGTTGCTGCCCTAAGAATTATCGTGGACAATTCAGATAGTTGTTATAGAGCTTTAGCAGTTGTTCATGATACTTTCAAACCAATTCCAGGTAGATTTAAAGACTATATAGGATTACCAAAACCTAATGGATACCAGTCCTTACACACTTCTGTGATTGGAAGACATCGACCTATTGAAGTGCAAATTAGAACGACTTCAATGCATCAAATTGCTGAATATGGTATTGCCGCTCATTGGCAATACAAAGAGGGTGGTTCTCCTGCTAAAAGTAATGCCGAGAGATTTAATTGGCTAAGACAATTAGTAGAATGGCAACAAGAAGGTAATGAAGGAGATCATAATGATTATTTAGCTTCAATTAAAGAAGATTTATTTGATGAAGAAGTATTTGTGATTACTCCAAAAGGAGATGTTGTTGGTTTAAGAAAAGGATCTACCGCGATAGATTTCGCCTACAGAATTCATTCTGAAGTTGGAAATCACTGTAATGGAATAAGAATTAATGAAAAGCTTTCTCCATTATCAACAGCACTTCAAAATGGTGACTTCATAGAAATTTTGACAAGTAATAATGCTACTCCAAGCTTGGATTGGCTGAACTTTGTAGTTACGCCAACTGCTAAAAATAGAATCCGCCAATGGTATAAGAAAAGCCATCGTGATGAAACGATTAAAAGAGGTAGAGATTTACTTGAAAAAGAAGTAGGTCGAAACGGTTTTGAAGCATTACTTTCTAGTGAAGCCATGAAAAAAGTTGCAAATCGATGCAATTTAAAAACTACTGAAGATCTTCTTGCATCTCTTGGTTTTGGTGGTTTAACTTTGCATCAAGTATTAAACAGACTAAGAGAAGAAATAAAATTACAGACAGAAGATGTAAAAAATGATTCTGCAATAGCAAAATCTCTCAAAAGTAATAGTAATTTATCCACTAATAAATCTAATACGGCAGCTAAATCACCAATTTCCGGGATAGAAGGTCTTGATTACAGAATAGGTAAATGCTGTACCCCACTTCCAGGCGAAGATATTATCGGAACTGTATCACTTGGCAACCACGGTATAACCATACATAGGGCAGATTGTGAAAATGTAATGCCAATTCCAATTGAGAGAAGATTACCTGTTGGTTGGAATCAAGATAATAAAAATGGCGATAATAAGTTTCCAATTCAGCTCCGAATAGAAGTAATTGATAGAGTTGGAGTTCTTAAAGATATTCTTATGCGATTATCTGATAAAGGTATAAACGTTAGCGATGCAAATGTTAAAACTGCATATGGTAAACCAGCTATTATCAATCTTTGTGTAGGTCTAGAAAGTTATAATCAACTTCACAAAACAATTGAACAAATTAAATCAATGGCAGATGTTTTAGATATTGCCAGAGTTGGACAAAGTTAATTTTAAAATAAGATTAATCTATCTTTTACTTTTTATCTTGTAAATAAAGAAAACAATACTGCCGCAAATCAAAGCTAATAAAAAACCTACACAAGATGAACCTAAGAGTAATTTCAGGGAAAAAATTCTACCTTGTTTCCACAAGTCATCTATAACTAAACTTTTTTCAAGAATTTTATTAGAAGAAATATTTAAAAAAATCGAACCAACTTTATAGTTAAAATAATAAAGTGGAATATAAGTAAAAGGGTTGCTGATCCAAGTACCAATTGCAGCTAGAACAATATTTCCCTTGGCTATTTTCGCAAAAAACACCCCTATTAAAGTCTGAAAACCAAAAAAAGGAAAGCAGCCACTAAATACCCCTATAGCTAAACCTTTCGCATTAAAGAAAGGACTTCCATGCTGATTCCTAAATAATGATAGAATTTTCTTATAGGTAATATCTCTTTTAAATCTCATTCAGAAAGAAAATTTCAAAATTCTTGATAATCTTACTTAATTATCCATAACAAAGCGAGAGATGGATTCGATAGTTACTACAGAAGATACGATAGCCGCAATTGCTTCAGCTATAAGTATAGGGAAAGGAGGAGTTGCGATAATAAGAATATCAGGGAAAGACTCAATAAATTCTTGCAAAAAGATTGTTCAAACTAAATCTAAATATGCATGGGAATCACATAGAGTTTTTCATGGTTTTATTCAGGAAAGTAAACAAAATAAATTTATAGATGAGGTTTTAATTTTAGTGATGAAATCACCAAATAGCTTCACAGGAGAGGATGTTGTTGAACTTCATTGCCATGGAGGAATTATCCTAGTAAATAAAGTTCTAAAGAGATTATTATCTAGTAATTCTAGAGTTAGACTTGCAAACCCAGGAGAATTTAGTCAAAGAGCTTTTCTTAATGGAAAAATAGACCTTACTCAAGCCGAATCGATTAATCAATTAATTAATGCAAGCAATACCAGATCAGCAGAGTTAGCTTTTAGTGGAGTTCAAGGAGAAATAAAGAAAAAAATTAATGATATTAAAGATGAACTTATAAATCAACTTTGCGAAATAGAAGCGAGAGTTGATTTTGAAGAAGACTTCACAGATTTTGATTACACCAAATATCTAAAAAACATTAAAAAAGTAAAAGAAAAAATAGAATTACTAATAGAAAATGCAAAAAGAAATTCATATATTCACAATGGAATATCCATTGCGCTTATAGGCAAAACAAATGTTGGGAAAAGCTCTTTATTAAATTTGCTTGCAAAAACAGAGAAAGCAATCGTAACTAATATTCCTGGAACAACTAGAGATGTTATTGAAGTTAATTTAACTATTAATGATATTCCAATGAAAATAATTGATACTGCTGGCATAAGAGAAACGCATGAACAAATTGAAAGTATTGGAATTAAAAAAAGTTTTGGGAAAATTAAAGAGTCAGATTTTATAATTTATATTTATAGTCTTGAAGAAGGATTTAATGAAGAAGACAAAAAAATAATACAAGAAATCCCCAAAGAAAAATTAATTACTATTCTGGGCAATAAAAAAGATTTAATTGATTGCAAAAATATTAATTCAAATGAGTTAAAAAACACAATTCTTATGAGCATTAAGAATAATGATGGTGAAAGATTATTAATTGACACAATCATAAAAAAATGCGGATTAAAACAAGTAGAAAATATTAATATATTTTTAAACGAAAGACATCTAACAAATTTGTCTGCTTGCCTATCTAATTTAAATGATACTGATGAAATAATTAAAAATAAATTGCCATTTGATTTGTTATCAATAGAACTGAGAGATGGAATTCAAAACTTATCTAAAATAACTGGTCAAGAATTAACAGAGGAACTTCTAGATAATATTTTTTCTAAGTTTTGTATTGGCAAATAAATTTGAGTTAAATTACATAGTGATATATAGTTAATTTTCTAACTTCAGTTAAATTTTTATTAATTAATTATTTTTTAGTTTAGTGGATTTAAATACTCCAATAATAAGTAAGATCATTGATAATTGGATCGATGAAGATATAGGTAGGGGAGATCTTACAAGTCCTTCTATTACAGAAGAGAATGGTAATGCATATTGGATTGCAAAAGAGGAGGGTATATTTTGTGGGGTTGAGATTATAAAAGAAATTTTTAAAAAAATTGATTTAAAAATCAATCCAAAATTTAATATCTCTGATGGAGATAAATTTGTTAAAGATCAAAAACTCTTAGAAATATATGGACCTTCAAAAAGTTTACTCGCTAGTGAAAGGATCAGCTTAAATATAGCAATGCATTTATCTGGAATATCAACATATACAAAGAATCTTATAGATAAGTTAGAAGGCACAAATATAAAATTAGCAGATACTAGAAAAACGACTCCTGGCTTAAGAATATTTGAAAAATATGCATTCAAATGCGGAGGTGGAGTGAATCATAGAATGGGATTATACGATGCTGCCATGATAAAAGAAAATCATATTGCATGGACAGATAATCTTAAGAATGCAGTACAAAAAATTCGAATAAATTCGCCTTTTACAACTCATATCATAATTGAAGCTGAGAATATCCAACAGGCAAAAGAAGCAGTATTAGCAGGAGCCGATAGTGTCTTATTAGATGAACTTAGTCCTGAAACAATCAAAAAAAACGTTCAAGAATTAAGAGATTTATCAATCAATAGCTTAAAAAAAGAAGTCAATAAAAATTTGATAATAGAAGTTTCTGGAATAAACCCTGAAGAAATTAGTAAATATCTAATAAAAGGTATTGATTTGATTTCAACAAGTTCTTCAATTACCAAAAGTGATTGGATTGATTTAAGTATGCGTTATATTAATTAATCATATAGATAAATAATTGAATAAATAATGCTAATCATTTTTAAAGAATTAACAAATAACTTTGAACAATCTCTTTTAGATAGTCTTAAAAAAAATGATAAAGAAAGAGAGTTTGAAATTCTTAGAAAAAATTTAATTACACAATCATCAAAAGAGGAATTTGGTGATTATCAATGTAATGTTTGTTTAAGTTTATCTAAAATATATAAAAAGAATCCAAGAGATATTTCTAATGATTTTATTAACCTTTTGAATAAAAATAAAAGCATATCAAAATTATGTAAGAGTCTAGAAATAGCTGGACCTGGATTTATAAATATAAAATTAAAAGATGAAATTCTCATAAATGAAATTAAATCAAATATTCAATGCCAAAGGGCTGGAGTAGCTCAAATTAAAAAAGATTTAGATAGTGGCTTATCAAATAAAGTCATTGTAGATTTTTCTAGTCCTAATATTGCTAAAGAAATGCATGTAGGGCATTTAAGATCAACAATAATAGGAGATTCAATATCCAGAATTTTCGAGTTAAGAGGTTATCAAGTATTAAGACTAAATCATGTTGGCGATTGGGGAACGCAATTTGGAATGCTTATTACGCAGCTCAAAGATTTATATTCAAATGATTTAGAAGAGATAGGGAACATTAAGATAAGTGATTTAGTTGAATTTTATAAAGAATCAAAAAAAAGATTTGATAATGAATCTGAATTCCAAAAAAGATCTAGAGAGGAAGTTGTTAAGTTACAAAGTGGAGATATTAAATCGATTAAAGCTTGGAAATTATTATGTGATCAATCTAGAAAAGAATTTAATGAAATCTATAAAAATTTAAAAATAAAAATAGAAGAAAGAGGTGAATCTTTTTATAATCCCTTCTTAAAATCAGTTATTGAGGATTTGAATTTAAAAAAAATATTAGTAGAAGATCAAGGAGCAAAATGTGTATTTTTAGATGGAATGACTAATAAAGAAGGCAAACCTTTACCGCTAATTATTCAAAAAAAAGATGGAGGTTTTAATTATGCCACCACAGATCTTGCTGCTATAAGATACAGATTCAATAAACCTCCTAATGGGGATGAGGCTTTAAGAATTATTTATGTAACTGATCATGGACAAGCAAATCATTTTGCTGGAGTTTTTCAAGTTGCAAAAAAAGCAAAATGGATCCCAGATAATTGTCAAGTAGACCATGTCCCTTTTGGGTTAGTTCAAGGAATTGATGGCAAAAAACTAAAGACAAGAGAAGGTGAAACAATACGCCTAAAAGATTTATTAAATGAAGCAGTTAGAAGAGCAAAAGAAGATTTATTGAAAAGATTAGAAAAAGAGGGGCGTTACGAGACCGAAGAATTTATTGCAAATACTTCAAGAATTATTGGATTAGGAGCTGTTAAGTATGCAGATTTAAGTCAAAATAGGATTACTAATTATCAATTTAGTTTTGATAAAATGCTTTCCCTTAATGGAAATACTGCTCCTTATTTGTTATATACACTTGTAAGGATTTCAGGAATTAAAAGAAAAAATGATTTTGTTTATGACTCTAAAGATTTTCAGTACGTAAATTATGAACATAAATCTGAGTGGAAACTTATCAGAAAATTACTTAAGTTCGATGAAGTCATAATTTCTATTGAAAAAGACTTAATGCCAAATAGATTATGCAATTATCTGTTCGAACTATGTCAGACTTTTAATAGATTCTATGATCAAGTTCCAATCCTCAAAGAAGAAAAAAATATAAAAATTTCTAGGCTTAATTTATGTGACCTAACTGCAAAAACACTAAAATTAAGCTTACAGCTTTTAGGAATTGAAACTTTAGAAAGAATGTAATGAATGATTTTGATCCATTAAATAATCTTTTCCCAAAACCAAGAGAAGAAATAATAAATATGCAGTCTTACTCTGCACCTTTAGAAAATAGAAGAAATTTACTCCGCTTAGACTTTAATGAAAATACTTTAGGTCCAAGTCCTAAGGTTTTAGAGGCATTACAAGCGATAAAATTAGATGAGATTTCAATTTATCCAGAATATAATTTTTTAAAAAAATTTTTATGTGATAAATATCTTGATTCAAGAAAATTTGGTAATGATGAAATCGGAATTTTCAATGGAGCAGATGCAGCAATAAATGCAATTTTCAATTGCTTTGGAGAAAAAGATCAAATATTTCTAACCACAAATCCAACTTTTGGTTACTATTCTCCTTGTGCAGAAATCCGAGGAATGAAAAAAATAAGTTGTTCTTACATTGGAGAAAATTTTCTATTCCCCATCGAAGTATTTAGGAAAAAAATAATAAAGCATAATCCAAAGTTAATATTTATTTGCAATCCAAATAATCCAACAGGGACTGTTCTAAGCTCTCATGAAATAATTAATTTAGCCAATATCAATAAAGATTCATTAATAGTTGTTGATGAACTATATGAAAAATTTAATGGAGATAGTCTTCTTGAATCGATAGATTTTGAAAAGAATAAAAATATAATAATAATCCAATCTCTTTCAAAAACTGCAGGTCTAGCTGGTTTAAGAATAGGTTTTACTTTTGGCAATAAAAGTTTAATTCAGTACATTGATAAAGTTACAGGACCATATGATGTAAATAGCTTTGCTATAACAGCTGCATTAGCAGCACTCAAAGACAAATCATATATTGATAATTATGTTTTAGAAGTAAAAAAGGCGAGGGAATGGATTTTAAATAAATTTAAACCAACAAAAATCAGAACTCACTTTAGTGGAGGTAATTATTTCTTAATTTGGCCAAAAAAAGATCCTAAAACCTTAATACAACAGATGAGAGAAAAAGGTATTCTTATTAGAAGTATGGAAAACAAAAAAGATATCGGTAATTCAATAAGGGTTAGTATTGGAACTAAAGAACAAATGATTTTTTTCTGGGACAATTACAAGATCTTAGATTTAAAAAATTAATTACTGAAAATATAAATTGTATTTTGATCGATTCTTTTAGGTTTTATTTGAAAATCTTTTCCAACATATTTTACTTTAAAATCTTTCATATTTTCGATAAATAAATCAGCATTTGAGAAATCACATTCTTTATTAATTTGTTTGCCGCGTTCAAAGTGAACAGGAATAACTACTTTGGGTTTTAAGATCTTAACTATTTTTGAGGCTTCTTTACCATTGTAAGATTTTTTTCCTCCTCCAATTGAAATAAATAATATATCTGGACTAGACAAAATAATTTGACTATTTATATCAATATCACCAGCAGCTCCTCCCATATGAACAATTTTAAGATCATTCTGCTCCCAACTCCAAACAGTTGCCATCCCAAATCTTCTTCCATCTACTCTGTCATGTGGTACAGAAATTCCATTTAATAAAATATCCTCAAATTGATAGATTCCTGGCTCAACAAACATTAATTGATTATTAGGGTTATAACCTTCATCTGGAAGCCTAGAACTAGCCAAAATAAAATCTACGTTAACTTCTTTCGGCTCCTTTAAATTACTTGCACAACCTATTGCTTTAAAGGGATTTATAAGAATAGATTTATCTACACTATTAATTAAAAAACTACTATGTCCCAAACTTTTTATTCCTAAATTCCTTGCCAATAAAGAGGTAGGTAAAAAAGAGCTAACTAATATCAAAAATAAAAAGTTTTTAATTTGAGAAATCATAATATTAATTTTTTTTTATTTTACTTTTGTTCAGCCATTTTTAGAAAATTACTAATTAATTTATGACCAAATTGCGTCAAAACACTTTCAGGATGGAACTGTACCCCATGTAAATGTTTATATTCTTTATGAGAGATAGCCATAATAGTTGAGTCTTCTAAAGTCGCAGTTATGTCGAAACAAGATGGTAAAGAACTTGAATCAACAATAAGACTATGGTATCTAGTAGCAACAAATGGAGTCTCGATATCTTTAAACAATCCTTTTTGATTATGAAAAATTTTGGATGTCTTACCATGCATAAGTTCTTTCCCAACTATAACTTTACCTCCAAAAGCTTGGGCCAAAGCTTGATGACCTAAACAAACTCCCAATGTCGGAATAGTTTTAGATAATTTTTTTAGTATTGGCAGACAAATTCCAGATTGATCTGGATTGCCTGGACCTGGAGATAATAGAATAGCACTAGGATTTAGTTTGATAATTTCTTCTAAAGTAATTTCATCATTTCTTTTAACTATTAATTCTTTAGTTATTTCATGCTCAACTGAAAGTTCTCCTAAATATTGAACAAGGTTATAAGTAAAACTATCGTAATTATCAATAACAAGAAACATATTTATATGAATTTAAAATAACAACTTAATTTTAGGAACAAAGATATATACAGCAATAATAACAGAATTAATGGAAGCTAATAATACTGCACCTGCAGAAGTATCTTTTGAAATTTTAGCCAAAAAACTAAATTCTTTTTTCACTACTAAATCCACTATTGATTCAATAGATGTGTTCAATATTTCTAATATTAAAACAGACATTATTGTTGCAATCAAAATAACAAAATTAATTAGACTAATTTTGAGAAAAAAACCAATTATTAAACTTGTAACTGCAAAAATTAATTGAATTTTAAAATTTCTTGAAGTTTTTAATACATAACTAATACCACTCAAAGCATACTTAAAACTTATAAATACATTACTAGAAGTTTTGTATGATTCTTTTCTATTTTCTAAATAGTTTATTTTTTTTTCCATTGATTTTTAATCTAATCGAGTAATTAAATATTCTTGGAAATTTAACATATTTTCTAAATCATGCTCATTATTATGTTCCCATCCCAAAAGATGTAAAAATCCATGACTAGCCAACCAGATCATCTCTCTATAGATTGAATGTTTATATTCATAAGATTGCTCAAGTGCCATCTCTAATGATATAAATATATCTCCCAACTCTATATGATCTAAATTATTTAGAGATTGATCAGAAATAATTGGGAAAGATAAAACATCAGTTGGTCCATTTTTTTGCATCCATTTCTTATTCAAAGAAGCAATTTCTTGATTAGATATTATCTGCAAGCCTAATGAAAAAGATTTTTTTTCAAAAATATAATTTGGTAATTCATAATCCTTTTTTTTTAATATTGTATTTATCCAAGATAAAAAAACTTTCTCCCAAAAAATAGATTCAAAAATAAGATTACTTTTAGTATCTTTTAACTTATTTGAAAATTGAGAAAAATCATTACATTGAAAAACCAAATCTAAATTTATTTCAGAAATAATTTTTTCTTTCATAAATTCTTAAACTGGAATATTGGGCTTACCTAGTGTGGCCACAAGTATTAATATCCCAATTAAAACTAGAAAGGTTATTGAAAAATGAGCAATACTTTTTGAGCCTTTCCTTACCATATTTCTCATAGCAAGCTTTATAAAGCTTGGAGGAGAAACTTTTTTTTCTAAAATTTCGTTTTTATTTTCCATTAGTTATTCAATAGATGCGTTAGAAGAAATATTCATACGTAATAATTCATGAATAAATGGTTCAAGACCACCATCTAAAACACTATCTAAATCATTAGTCTCCTGCATAGTCCTAAGATCTTTTACCATTTGATAGGGATGGAAAACATAATTTCTTATTTGATTGCCCCATGCAGCTTCCACAATATCACCCTTAATATCAGCGACTTCTGCAGCTCGTTGTTCTTTAGCAATCACTAATAGTTTAGACTTAAGAAGTAACATAGCTTTCTCTTTATTTTGTAATTGAGATCTTTCTTGGGTACATCTTACTGAAATCCCTGAAGGCAAATGAACAATTCTTACTGCTGTTTCTACTTTATTAACATTTTGTCCTCCCGCGCCACCGGATCTACTCGTTGTAATTTCTAAATCTTTTTCAGGTATATCAAGTGAAATATTATCATCTAATTTTGGCATAACCTCCACCCCAGCAAAGCTGGTTTGTCTTTTGCCATTAGCATTAAAAGGAGAAATCCTTACTAATCTATGAGTTCCTTTTTCATGTTGCAGATAGCCGTATGCATATTTTCCATCAATTTCAAACGTTACACTTTTAATACCTGCTTCTTCTCCTTGAGATAATTCATTAATGACAAGGCTCATTTGATTATTATCGGCCCATCTTGAGTACATTCTTAATAATATCTCTACCCAATC
>QCNH01000038.1 GCA_003213275.1 Prochlorococcus sp. AG-424-M03
ATAACGAAAAGAAAAAACTAAGTACCTTTTTGGAATTTAAAAATAATTTTTTGAAAATATTAGAGGCTATTAATCTTGGATTTGGTAATTTCACCAAACCTTTAAATTTTTTTAATTTTGGTAGCAATAATCAAGATATGACCCCAAAAAAGTGGGTAAGAAATGATAAAAATGATAATATAAAAGTCTGACAACAAATCAATTGGTTTTTTGAAACATGCCAAAAAAACTACAGGTCAATTAAGAAAGAATATAGTAAATTAGATTAATTCAAACAATTCTTTTGATCACAAATATTTCCTTTATTTTCGTATGAAATCTCAAAATAGCAAAGAACAAAAATCAGACTTTTCTTATAAAGAAACTTTAAATTTACTTAAAACTGACTTCTCAATGCGTGCTAACTCAGTTGTAAGAGAACCTGAGATTCAGGATTTTTGGGCTAATAATAATATTGATTTTGAATTAGGTTCAAAAAATACAGGCAAGACATTTACTTTACACGATGGCCCACCTTATGCAAATGGAGCACTTCATATGGGTCATGCTCTTAATAAAGTTTTAAAAGACATAATAAATAAGTATAAAACATTGAAAGGGTTTAAAGTTCACTACGTCCCAGGCTGGGACTGCCATGGATTACCTATCGAATTAAAAGTACTTCAGAATTTAAAATCTCATGAGCGACAGAATCTTGATTCTTTAAATCTAAGAAAAAAAGCAACAGATTATGCATATATTCAAATTAATAATCAAATGGAGGGTTTTAAAAGGTGGGGCATATGGGGAGATTGGGATAACCCTTACTTAACTCTTAAGAAGAGTTATGAATCTGCTCAGATTGGAGTATTTGGAAAAATGTTTTTAAATGGCTATATATATAGAGGTCTTAAACCTGTTCATTGGAGTCCAAGTTCGAGAACTGCACTCGCAGAAGCAGAATTAGAATATCCTGATGAACATTATTCGAAAAGTATTTATGTTTCTTTAAAAATAACTAAAGTATCTGACGAGATCCTATTGAATTTTTGTAAAGAAAATCCCAATATCAAAAAGGATTTTTTTCTAAGTAATTCTTTTATAACTATTTGGACTACCACACCCTGGACTATACCTGCAAATGAAGCAGTAGCAGTAAATTCAAAAATGAACTACGTTTTTGCTTCTGATGAAGATAAACGAATATACCTTTTTGCAAAAGGATTATCCTCTGAAATTAGTAAGAAATTTAATAAAGATTTCAAAATACTTTTAGAAGTTAAAGGATCTTCTTTGGAAAATTTTGAATACCAACATCCTACTAAGAATAGAAATTGCAGAATTGTGATTGGGGGAGATTACATTACTACAGAATCAGGCACTGGAATTGTTCATACTGCACCCGGTCACGGGATAGATGATTTTAATGTAGGGCAAAAATATGATTTACCTATAACATGTGTTGTTGATGAAAAAGGTAACTTAAATGAATATTCTGGTAAATTCAAAGGATCAAATGTCCTTAAAGACGCAAATGATTTAATTATTGAATATTTAAAGGTAAATAATTTGCTTTTATTACAAGAAAATTATAAGCATAGATATCCTTATGATTGGAGAACCAAAAAACCAACTATTTTTAGGGCAACAGAGCAATGGTTTGCATCTGTAAATGGATTTAGATCATATAGTCAGTACTTTTGGTCCAATTTGGCTAATTGCTCCAAGATTTTTTTATCATGAAGTATTTTTCTTTCAAAGAAAACTTTGGCGAAGATATGAATTACTACAATGGGGAATTGAAAGGTCGATATTCATAACAATAATCTTGGCAGGTTTGAAATTTGACTTTATGAATTTAATTTATAATCTTTGGTTTGGACCAGCATTAATGGTGGGAGTCACTTTAGGAATATTTTTTGATTATCTACCTCATAGACCTTTTAGATCAAGAAACAAATGGCTAAATTCTCGAGTTTATCCAAGCAAATTTATGAATTTATTAATAATGGGTCAAAATTACCATCTCATTCATCATCTTTGGCCTTCGATTCCTTGGTTCGAATACAAAATAGCCTATGAAAAAACTAAGCCATTATTAGATATGAAAGGCTCCCCTCAAAGAGTTGGGATATTTGAAAGTAAAGAAGACATTTATAACTTTATCTATGATTTATTTATAGGTGTAAGGAGTCATAGTAAAAAGAGAGGGAAGGTAAGAAAAATAATCAATCTTTATCCAGGCTATAAATTAAAAAAATTTTTATTAAAAATAGTCAATAAAACATTTATAGGAAGCGACTAACCAAATCACTCATTAATAATTTTTGGTACTTTAAAATATTCATCTTCTCTCGATGGGCCCAATTCTAAAAGCTCTTCAGTGCAATCATAATTTTTCTTTTCGTCTTTTCTAAATACATTAATAACCTCTATAGCTCTAGTTGTACATTGCACATCTTCTGTATCAATTTTTTCAAGATGTCTTATATAATCCAATATCTTTTCTAATTGTGATGCGTGATTATTAATTTCATTCTCGTTAAGTTCCAATCTAGCTAAATGAGCAACTTTTTTTACTTCCTCTTTAGTTATTTTTGTCATGCATTTAATTTTTTCCTTATGTTTAATAATAGTTTATTTAGAACATTTTTATTTATATATCCTTTGAATTTCAAATAATTATAAAAACATGTTTTTGAATACCAATATTAATTATATAGCCTTATTTATCATTCTCAGCTAAAAATATTATTAGATAAATTTTGAACAATAAAAGAAAACTTATTTCCAAAAAATTTTTTTTATCGACACTCTAAACTTGTTGCCCCTGATTTAATAGGCTGTTACCTCATTAAAAAAAATAATGAGAAAGATCAAGTTAAAGGGGTTATTGTTGAAACTGAAGCTTATTCACAGGAAGAAGAGGCCTGTCATGGCTACCGAAAAATAACTAAATCAAATCAATCATTATTTGGTAAACCTGGAACATTTTATATTTACAAATCTTATGGCATTCATCATTGTTTAAACATAGTGACTGATAAAGAAAATTTTGCGAGTGGTGTATTAATAAGGGCAGTTTTTATATCTAACAAGAATGAGAGATTAGCTTCTGGACCTGGTCTAGTTACTAAGACATTTGGTGTAGACATATCATTTAACTCACTTGAAGTTCTTAATAACAAATCTTTATGGATTTCTCAAAGAGACTCAACTCTAGAAGAAAAAGATCTTATTCAAACTACGAGAATTGGCATTTCAAAGGCAAAAAATATAAAATGGCGTTGGTATCTAAAAAATAGTAGGAGTGTAAGTAAAAGATTAAAAGGTGACAGAACACCTAAATTTAAATAATCATTTATCTTTTTAAGAGTAATGCAAATTTGGCCTCATAAACACATCCACACACTCGCTAATTTTTCAATTAAAGATTATGAGTCAGTATTTGAATTAGCTAATAGATTTGATGCACTAAAGAATGCAGGAACAAAAAAGATACCAGCCTTACAAGGAACTTTGGTAACTTCTTTATTTTTTGAAGCTAGTACAAGAACAAAAAATAGCTTTGAACTTGCAGCAAAAAGGCTTTCTGCTGATGTTCAAACGTTTGCGCCATCTTCTAGTTCTTTAACAAAAGGGGAAACAATAATTGATACAGCAATAACTTATTCTGCTATGGGGGCAGATACATTAGTCATCAGACATTCATCAAGTTACATAACCTTTGAGATCGCCAAGAAACTTGATGCAATAAATTCTAAGACTTCGGTTCTTAATGCGGGAGATGGATTACATAGTCACCCTAGCCAAGGATTGCTTGACATCTATACATTAATAAAATTCTTTTCCAAAAAATTACTGAGTCCAGAGGTTTTAAATTCCAAAAAAATTTTAATAATTGGAGATGTTAATCATTCAAGGGTTGCAAGATCAAATCTTTGGGCTTTGAGTGCATTCGGCGCAGATATAATTTTATGTGGTCCTCAGACATTAATACCTGATGAATTTGTCAATTTTTTAAAAACTCCAGCGCCAAATCAAAAAGAAGATCCTGTTAAATCACGTGGCACACTAACAATCTCTAGATCATTGGAAGAATCAATAAAAATTGCAGATGCAATTATTGTTTTAAGACTCCAAAAAGAGAGAATGATGGAAAATTTACTAAGCAGCATTGATTCATATAGTTTGGATTATGGATTAACTCCAGAGAAATTATCTTTGAATAATAAAGACATTCCAATTCTTCATCCTGGACCTATTAATAGAGATATTGAAATAAGTAGTAAATTAGTAGATGAATATCCTAATTGCTTAATCAATAATCAAGTTGCAAATGGTATCCCGATAAGAATGGCTTTACTTTATCTATTACAGAAATACAACAAATAATCCTATAACAACTTAAGACTTTCGGTAAAAAAGCCATAAAATAATCCCAATCTTAAAGAATCTAATAAAAGTAGTAAAAATTTCTTTTTCCTTTCAAATCGAAAATTTCTTCTAAGAACTATTAAAATTTCAATAAACAATACTGATAATAAAGCAGCTACAGGATCCATGAGTTCCACAACAGCACTTACCATCCCAAGAGAACTTCCAAAAAAGTAGCCAATTAAAAGAGTGATTAATGATATTGAATATCTCCTCCAAGGATTATTAGCCCAAATACTTAATGTCTGAATATTTTCCACAATCTTTAGTTGAAATTTTGTTTTTTGAGGTCTAAAAACCATTTTGCTTGCAACTATGCTGCAGAGTTTGATTGAATTTTAGTATTTCCTTCTACTAATTCAAGTAATGCCTCCAACTGAGCCATTATTCCTCTTAATTCCCCTGGTTCAGGGAAGAGGTTATCTTCTTTAATACCTAAATGCATTTCTCTTAGTTCCTGCCTTAAATAGCGTATGTGACTAATTACTTGCTCTCTCTTGGTTTGCGACATAATTTAAATTTTGACAGTTTTATTTTAAGAAAGAATATTTTTTATAAGGAGATTTTGCATATTTATGACTGAGAATGAAGATAAATGACTTAATAAAGATTTAAAAAAATAATATCTTTTAAATATTTTCATATTCCTGAAATATGTAATTAATACTTCCATCAATTTTAAATAAATTACTTGAGGCTTTATTATTAGAATATTATTGGCTTTATTCAATATGGAATTTATTTCTGAAAATAAAATAAGTGAAGAGCTAGTAAATTCATTTAATGAAAAAATGACCCTTGAGCTTGCAAAAAGGCTAGAGGATGATAATTATAAGACACCATTTGATGGTTTAAAAGACTGGCACTTACTGAGGGCCCTTGCAATCAACAGACCTGAATTAACATCTGATTATATACATCTGCTTGATCAGGAACCTTTCGATGAAAACTAAAAATACGAACTATAAAATAAAGGTTCTTGTATTAATTACAGGGAGTATTGCAGCCGTAAGAATTCCATTATTAGTTAGTCAATTAGCGAAAGAAAATTATGAAATTAGATGCGTTTTATCTAAAAATGCAGAAAAATTAATAAAGCCGCTTTCTATTTCTATCCTGAGTAGAAACGCTTGTATTTCAGAAGAAGATCAATGGTCAAGTATTCAATCAACACCTTTGCATATAGAACTATGCAATTGGGCTGATATCTTAATCATTGCCCCTTTAACAGCGACAACATTATCAAAATGGGTAACAGGCAATGCAGACGGATTAATTCCAAGTATTTTAATAGCAAATAGTAAGCCAATTATTGTTGCACCAGCAATGAATACACAAATGTGGATTAATAAAGCTGTTCAAAAAAATTATGAGGATTTACAGAATTACGAAAACGTTTTATCTTTGCACCCCAGTGAAGGTCTCTTAGCATGTGATGCTATTGGCATCGGTAAAATACCTCCTAATGATCTAATTCAGTTAGCTCTCGAATTTATAATTTCACATAATCAAAATCCTTATCGCAAAGATTTAATTAATAAAGAAATTTTAATCACTGGAGGTTGCACCTCAGAAAAAATTGACGCGGCAAGACATGTAACTAACAAAAGTTCTGGAGCTATGGGCTTACTTCTTTCTCAAGTAGCAAGGTTCAGAGGGGCAAAAGTAAAATATGTACATGGGCCTCTGAAAGTCAATAAAGATCTTACTGATGGAATAAAAAGATATGAAATTGAGACTAGTTTTGATTTAATTAGGGCAATTAAGAATGAAATTTCAAGTTGTGATTATTTTTTTATGAATGCAGCAGTATCTGATTTCAAGATAAATTCTGATACTTCATCTAAAATTCCCAAAAATAAAATTAATGATTATTTAAATAAAAATTTTGAGCTAGTCCCAGATATTTTAAAAACAATTAGTGAGTCAAAAAAAGATAAACAAGTATTCGTAGGCTTTTGTGCTTTTACAGGATCTATTGAAGAAGCAAGAATGACAATTAAAGAAAAGATTATTCAAAAAGGTTGTGATTATCTATTCGCAAATCCAATTGATCTTGCAGGCCAGGGATTTGGGTTTTTAGCACAAAATGAAGGTTGGCTATTCGATACAAAAAATATGGAACAGCATATCAAAAAAACATCAAAAATTGATTTAGCAAATAAATTAATAACTCAAATTATTTCAGTAAACAAATAAAAGAAAAATTTTTTAATTTGTATTTTTTTGTAATCTTAATCATTAAAAATAATGTGATAGCTTACAATAATGCAAGTTTTTAAAAATCTAAAAAGCTACGGGTTGTTTCGAGGATACAAAGGTGCTAACTTTTATGGTCCTTTCCCTAGTAATATCCGTACTGAACTATTTAGGTGACTATTAATCATACGTCACAGAACTTTACTGCTACTTTAATTATGAGAATTCGTTCTTTCTTAGCTTTTGTTATTTCACTTTGTATAACTTTTGCTTTCGTACCTGTTAAAACATTTGCTTTTTCTGAAAGAGGAAATGCACAATTCACAGATGTTGTTAACACAGGAAAAGCTAATGATTGTCCTACATTAGACTCATCTCTTGTTGGATCTATATCCTTAGGGAATGGAGATAGCCTGAAAGGAATATGCATGCATCCGACTGAAGTGTATGTAAAAGTGCCAGGGACCAAAAGAAAAGCTGCAGAATTTGTTTCTACAAAAATTATTAGTCCCAGAAATAACACCACAGTGACAGAAGTTTATGGAGAGGTAAACTCAGGAACTTTTACAGAAAAAGGTGGTATTGATTTTCAACTTATTACTGTCTTAACTCCTGGTGGCTTAGAAGTGCCATTTGCATTCTCAGCAAAAGACCTTACAGCGAATTTACCATCAACTATTGAGCCAGGCACTGAGGTTAGTGGTTCAACATTTACACCTAACTACAGAACTGGTGATTTCTTAGATCCTAAAGCAAGAGCTAAAAATACTGGTGTTGAGTATGCTCAAGGTCTAGTTGCATTGGGTGGCGATGATGATGAACTTGCCAAAGAAAATATTAAAGTTGATGTAAATGGTACTGGATCTATTACTCTTTCAATCAATAATGTAGATTCTGATACAGAAGAATTTGCTGGTACTTTCGAAGCTATCCAACCTTCAGATACAGATATGGGTTCAAAAGATCCACTTGATGTAAAAATAATCGGAGAGCTATACGGAAGAAAAGCATAAATTCTACTTAAGAAAAAAAGGGGGGTTTAACCCCTTTTTTTTTTTCTAAATTTTTCTTTATCAATTCAAAAAATGGAATTTCAACAAAAAACTAAAACAGACCCTAATGGACTAATTCCACCCTATGGAGGTGAACTAAAAAATTTAATTATCAAAGATCAAAGCCTTAAAAAGGATCTTATTTCTAGGGTTACTTATGTGTTTGAATGCAGCGAGAGAAATGCATGTGATGTAGAACTTTTAATGGTTGGTGCTTTTTCTCCATTGGAAGGTTTTATGGATGAAAATAACTATAACTCGGTAATTAAAAGTAATAGAAATACAAACGGGTTACTTTTTGGTTTACCGATTGTATTTGATTCAAATAATGAAAAAGTAAAAGCTGGAGAGACAATCTTGCTTACCTATAAAAAACAAAAAATAGCAGTTTTAGAAGTTAGCTCTAAATGGGAACCTGATAAATCCCTAGAAGCTGAACTTTGTTATGGTACTAATTCTTTAGATCATCCTGCTGTCAAGATGATTTTTAATGAGAGAGGAAGATTTTATATAGGAGGTAGAGTTTATGGTTTCGAACTACCAGTTAGAGAATTCCCTTGCGAAACCCCTGAAGAAGTTAGAGCTAAACTGCCATCAAATCATGATGTAGTTGCATTTCAATGTAGAAATCCAATTCATAGAGCACATTATGAATTATTTACTAATGCCCTACTCTCAGATAATGTCTCTCCCAATTCAGTTGTTTTAGTACATCCAACTTGTGGACCAACACAACAAGATGATATTCCTGGGAAAATTAGATATTTGACCTATAAAGAATTGGAAGAAGAAATTTCTGATGAAAGGATAAAATGGGCATTTTTACCCTATTCAATGCATATGGCAGGGCCAAGAGAAGCTCTTCAGCATATGATAATCAGAAGAAATTATGGCTGCACCCATTTTATTATTGGTAGAGATATGGCTGGTTGTAAGTCATCATCAACTGGTGAAGATTTTTATGGCCCCTATGACGCCCAGAATTTTGCGAATAAATGTGCAGACGAGTTATTGATGCAAACTGTTCCTTCAAAAAATTTAGTTTATACCAAGGAAAAAGGGTATATTACAGCTGAAGAAGCTAAGGAATTTAAATATCAAATAATGAAACTTAGTGGTACAGAATTTAGGAAAAAATTGAGGAGCGGCGAACCAATTCCCGAATGGTTTGCATTCAAAAGTGTAGTAGATGTTCTAAGAAGCTCTTAATATTGTTTTATTATTAGTATTATAGATTTATTAAATATTTTTTATCGTGAACAAACGTTGGAGAAACGTAGGACTTTATGTCCTCGCTGTAATTACTG
>QCNH01000039.1 GCA_003213275.1 Prochlorococcus sp. AG-424-M03
CGAAGGCATAGTTGTGACCTTCAACTACTGCAAGAGGAAAACCTTCTAATCCAGTATCTAAAAGATGAAAATAAACAGCAAATGCCATAGTTGAGAATAATCCAAGAGAAGAAAGCCTCGCAAAAATTCCTAAAGCTAATCCTACTGGACATACTAATTGAGTTATGGCAGCTCCAAAAGTCCAAACGACAGGATCACCTGGCAAAAATGGGAAGTATTTACCAACTACAAACTCAGCAAAACCCTGTGGATCCTGCAGTTTCTCTAATCCATGATGAATCATCAAAGCACAAAAGCCGATTCGCAAAACAAAAATTGATAGTTCTCCAAGAATATTTACTTCTGTTCCTGAAGATGAATTAGCAACTACAACTTCAACTTTTTGGGGTGCTTTTGTTCTATTCATACTGGCTGTTTGAATCTGATTAGTTTGTGTTTTGTCTTCCATACTTCATAATTTTTTCATTATTCTAGTTAATAATATAGATCTTTAGGAAATATCTGAATAATAAATTAAAAAAACTAAGCAAATTAGAAATTATATTCGAAATTTAGGCAGCTATATCAATTAACTTTTCAATAACATCAGCAACAACCTTATCAGGAGTGGATGCACCTGATGTAATGCCAACTTTAATATTTCCACTAGGTAAAAAATTATTTTTAAGTTCTAGATCTAATCCGAGTGGTTTATGCAATATTGAGTTTTCTTTAACTGAAATCCTCTCAGGCGTATCTATGTGAAAAGAAGAAATATTCTTAGTAATTGCTATTTCTTGTAGGTGAGTAGTATTAGAAGAATTGAAGCCTCCTATAACTACAAGAATATCAAGGTCTTCATCAACCAAAGAAAACATTGCATCTTGTCTTTCTTCAGTTGCATCACAAATTGTATTAAAGGCTAAAAAGTGACTATTCAAGTTTTCTGGTCCAAATTTTTTTAACATCGTCTTTTCAAAAACTTTTCCAATTTCCTCAGTCTCACTTTTAAGCATAGTTGTTTGATTAGCAACTCCGACTCTATCTAAATCTCTATCAGGATCAAATCCATTAGAATAAGCTTTAGCAAATTTGTTCATAAACTCATTTCTATTTCCTCTACCCAGAATATATTCAGATACATAATTTGCTTCTTCCAGATCAAGTACCACTAAATACTTGCCTGCAAAAGAACTAGTAGCAAGAGTCTCTTCGTGCTTAAATTTTCCATGAATTATTGATGTAAAAACATGTTTTTTATGTTTCTCAACAGTATGCCAAACCTTAGAAACCCAAGGACAAGTGGTATCGATAATATGACATCCTTTTTCATGAAGGAGTTTCATTTCTTGAACAGTAGCTCCGAAAGCAGGCAATATAACAACATCCCCATCAGAGACCAATGAAAAGTCTTTGATGCCGTTTTTAGCTGAAATGAATTTTACATCCATTTTCCTTAAATGATCATTCACTGAAGGGTTATGAATTATTTCGTTTGTTATCCAAATATTTTCATTAGGGTAATGTCTCCTAGTCTCATATGCCATTGCTACAGCTCTTTCCACTCCCCAACAAAATCCAAAGGCTTGGGCTAACTTAATATTTAGTCTGCCTTGAGTGTAAGTAAAACCATTATCTCTTATGGAACTTATCAAATCACTTTGGTAAGCTTCTTCTAAAGCTTGGGCTCTTTTTGTTGGAGAATCGAAACCCCTTCTATTATATCTGTCAGAATGATGAAGGGATCTTCTAAAAGCTTGAGTATCCATTTCTTGATATTACAACATTTTAAATAATTTTTAGTAAAAAAAAAGAAACCTGACATAAGTCAGGTTTCTGAAATCAATTTTAAGTTAGATTATTTAGCAGATGCAAAGTCTGGATATGCTTCCATTCCGTGCTCTCCTATATCTAGGCCTTGAGTCTCTTCCTCTTCAGATACTCGGATTCCTCCAAACAATCCTCCAATTACAGACCAAGCAATCCAGCAAGTAACTAGTGTCCATATAGCATAAGCTGCGGCACCAAGAGCTTGAACTAGAAGAAGGTTAATCCCTCCACCATTGAACAATCCCATACCTGCGCCATCTCCTTGTACAGCCGTACCCCAAAGACCGATAACTACAGTACCCCATACACCACAAACTCCGTGAACAGAGAATGCACCTACAGGATCATCGATCTCAGCGGCATCAAGAGCTGCAACAGAGAATACAACAATAATTCCACCCACTAGTCCTGCAAACCAGGCTCCAGCAAGAGTCATATCACCACAACCAGCAGTGATACTAACCAAACCAGCAAGGATTCCGTTAATAATCATTGTAAGATCAGGCTTACCAGAAGTTAATGTTGAAACAACAGTTGCTCCGATAGCACCAGCTGCTGCTGCCAAAGTAGTTGTTACAGCAACATATGGAACCCATTGGTCCATAGCAAGTTGGGAACCGGGGTTAAATCCATACCAACCTATCCATAGAACTAATGCACCCAAAGTGGCTATAGCCATATTGTGTCCAGGCATAGCCTGTGGTTTTCCATCAGAGTATTTCCCAATTCTTGGTCCAAGAAGCATAGCCCCTACAAGACCTGCCCATGCTCCAACTGAGTGAACAATTGAAGAACCAGCAAAGTCAACAAAACCTAAAGAATCAAGCCAACCACCATTCCATTTCCAGCTTCCAGCAATTGGATATATAAATGCAGTTAATACAATTGCAAAAACAACAAATTCTCCAAATTTAACTCTTTCAGCAACAAGACCTGATACGATCGTTGCCGCAGTTCCTGCAAATGCAGACTGGAACAAGAAATCAACTGTTGGGACTAATCCAGCATCAGTCACCATATCTGCTGTGACTGTCGGATCAAAAAATAAGCCTCCAAAATAAAGCCATCCGTCAGCTACACTACCTCCGTACATTAATGAATAGCCAATAAACCAATAAGAGGTTACAGCTAAAGCAAATACGAATAAGTTTTTAGCAAGTATGTTGACTGCGTTCTTAGAACGACACATACCTGCCTCAACCATAGCGAAACCAGCGTTCATGAAGATCACTAGGATAGTAGCGATCAAAAGCCATAAATTGTTAGCAAGAAAAGCTGCATTCAACTCAGGTAAATCAGCTGCATGAGCTGAAAGATTAAAAATACCTAACCCAAACAAAGCTAAAGGAACAGTTGCAAGCCACAACATAGAGCGGTTTGAACTAAATCCTCGAATACTCCTCAAAAGGAGCATAGGACCGTTAACAAGACTTGCATCTTGTAATTTGGACCTAGAGCGCCTTTGAGGCGTTTGCAAAGCAGTGGTCATAAAAAAAAATTAGATCTGCAGAAAAACAGTTTGTGCTGTTTCCTTTCATTTTCAATTTTGCAAAAAAAACCAATTAGTGTCTAGTAGTCGTTGTTACCAATTTTATAGTTGCATCCCAAAATAATATTTGTTAAATTTAAAAACCATTTTTTTAGAATTTAAAAATGTCAAGTCTTTTATTTATTTCAAAGGTTTGATTCCATTCCATGTCACATGGTCTTTGTGAAATTCAAATGAACATGGAATAGGTATCATTCCTGCACTTACAGCTTCTCTATAAAGGTTGCCATATAAGGGATCTGCTTCATTTCCAGGAGCAAAAAAAATAGCATCTTTTCTCGTAATACAAAGTACTAAAATACTTTTACTATCAGGAATTAATTCTTTTAATTCTATTAAATGTTTTTGGCCTCTTTTCGTTACTGTATCTGGAAATAGAGCTACATTTTCTTTCATCCAGGTCGTATTTTTAACCTCTATGTAAATATTACGTTTATCAGGATTTGAAGATTTTGGAGTTAAAAAAAAGTCAATTCTGCTTTTTTTATCTTTTCCATAAGTAACTTCAGATTTAATTGTCTCTATTTCTCCAATTATTTCTTTTAGCAAATTTTTCTCAATAACCTTTTTGATCAACTTATTTGCAAACAGAGTATTAATTCCAACCCAAACCTCCTCATTTTTTGCACCTAAAACACATATCTGTTCCCAAGTAAAAGGTAATTTTCTTTTTGGAGAAGAGGAAACACTTATTCTTACTTTTGCCCCCTCCGTCAATAGTCCCTTCATTGGTCCTGTATTAGCACAATGAGCGGTTACTATCTCTCCACTCTCCAATTCAATATCCGCAAGAAACCTTTTATACCTCTTAATTAGAACTCCTTCAATTAAAGGATCAAATTCAATTATCCGATCATTCATAAAAATGTCTTTAGTTAAAAATCAAATATAATTGAAACTTAATCTTCTTGAAAAACTATAAATACAACCAAATGCATTCATTTTTAAAAAATAATGTTTTTTCAATTTCATTTGGTACTAGTGTTAGTAAATTAGCTGGATGTATAAGACAAATATTTATAGCTGCTGCTTTTGGGGTTGGGGTAACATATGACGCATTTAATTATGCCTATATAATTCCAGGTTTTTTGCTCATAATCATTGGAGGAATTAATGGTCCTTTACATAATGCAGTAGTTGCAGTTCTTACTCCCCTGAACAAAAAAAATGGAGCGATTGTTTTAACTCAAGTAAGCATAAAACTCTCAATATTATTATTTGGTTTAGCTATATTAATTTACTTTAATTCCAGTTTTTTAATTGAATTATTAGCCCCCAATTTAAGTTATGAAGCTAAATCTATTGCCACTTCCCAATTAAGAATACTTACACCTTGTATCCCTTTATCTGGGTTCATAGGTTTAAGCTTTGGCGCCTTAAATTCTCGAAGAAAATTCTTTTTATCAAGTATCAGCCCAGCGATAACAAGCATAACTATTATTTTTTTTATTTTATTTAGCTGGATTTTCAACCAAGAAAATACATCCTCAAATTCCCTTACTTACACGGGATTACTAGCTTTTGCAACTTTGACAGGCACTATAATTCAGTTTGTTGTTCAAATTTGGGAAATAAATAATATCGGTCTCTTGAGATTAAAGTCAAACTTCAAATTATTAAAAGATGAAGAAAGGAGGATTTTTAAACTCATTATTCCAGCATCTATCTCCTCAGGTCTAAGTCAAATCAATGTATTTATTGACATGTTTTTTGCTTCTAGTTTTCAAGGAGCAGCATCGGGACTAGCTTACGGAAACTTTCTTATACAAGCCCCATTAGGCATATTATCCAACTCTTTAATTTTGCCATTACTTCCAAAATTTTCTCAATTTAGAAGTGATAGAGACAATAGAGAACTTCAAAAATATTTAATTTCTGGAATAGAGTACTGTTTCTTGACAACTATTTTTTTAACTGGATTTTTCATAACATTTAATAACCAAATTGTAGAGTTAGTTTTTCAAAGAGGAGCTTTTGATTATTCAGCAACTTTAAAAGTGAAGAATATACTAATTGCTTATGCCGTTGGCATACCTTTTTATCTGTATAAAGATTTATTAGTAAGAACTTACTACTCAATAGAAAAAACAAAATTCCCTTTTAAATTGTCATTTGCAGGGATAATATTTAATATTTTCTTTGATTGGTTTTTAATTGGTGCACCAATTAATAATTTCGGAAATCTTTCACCATATAATTTTGGAGTTGTTGGAATAATTTTATCTTCCGTAATAGTCAACTTTATAGTTTGTATTTTGCTATCTTTTAATTTGCAAAATGAAGATATCCATTTGCCTAAATTGGATTTATTGAAGAAAATCACCCTCATGTCATTAGCATCATTAATAGATAGCAAAATTTGTTTTACTATTCTCAAAACTACGAATAAATTTAATTTAAATTTGGGAGAATTTATATTATTAATATTTGGATCTCTAACTTTTTTTGTAATTTATTTTTTACTCACAAAATGTTTGAAAATTAATAAATTTAGAATTAATCAAAAAAAGATTTAGTTATCAAAAAAACTTTCCAAAATCTCCTCTAATTCAAGAATTTGAGAGGTAGTGATTAACTTAATAAGTGGAACACTGTTAACTCCATCCCCTACTTTTACATTAATTGATTGCAAACTTAATTTTGCAGCCTCTAATGGGCCTTCGTCTTTATTGCTGACACATTCAATCGCAAGATGTCTAGCTAGCCCTGCATCTCCAAGATATAAATTCCACTTTTCTATTTTTATAAAAACCTTTTCTGAAATAATATTTTCTAGATCACTTATGAGTATCTGAGAGTCCATAAAAAAGAATTATTTTAAGTTGATTTTTTTTCTAAATCTTTAGGTTTTTTTATAATTACAAAAAGCAAATGGGACGCTAAAAGAATTGACCATAAAATTGCAAAATTGTTAAAAAAAGCTATTTCATATTTTATTTCTTTTGCAAGGTAAGTGCCACTTACAACCACAGTAAATATCATGCAGTGAATCACAAAATTTACTATTCGAGAAAAATGTTTGTAGGTAGGATCTTCTAAATCACCATTGCCGTACCACTTTATGGGCATATTTAATAAAAATAAGATTGTTAATATTAGATATTTTACCCGAAATCTAGTTGACTAAGAGACCCTGAAACAGAGATATTACATAATTATGCGCCTGTAGCTCAGTGGATTAGAGCACCTGACTACGGATCAGGGTGTCGGGAGTTCGAATCTCTCCAGGCGCGTTTAAAATTTATGCAACATTCTTTTTATATTTTTCTAAAAAATATCGTTTATATTATGTGTATTACTTATCAAATTCAATGAATATTCTTCAAAATCTTATAGAAAGTGATCCAGTAATATCAAATTTAATTAATTCCGAAAGAAATAGACAAGAAACTCACCTTGAGTTAATAGCAAGTGAAAATTTCGCATCAATGGCTGTTATGCAGGCTCAAGGATCCGTTCTTACTAATAAATATGCGGAAGGATTACCTCAAAAAAGATATTACGGCGGGTGTGAATTTGTTGATCAAATCGAAGAATTAGCTATTCAGAGAGCAAAAAAATTATTCAATGCAGACTGGGCCAATGTTCAACCTCATAGTGGAGCACAAGCGAATGCCGCAGTTTTTCTAAGTCTACTCAAACCTGGCGACACAATTATGGGGATGGATTTATCTCATGGCGGTCATCTTACTCATGGATCTCCAGTAAATATGAGCGGGAAGTGGTTTAATGCTGTTCACTATGGTGTTAATAAAGAAACTAATAAGTTAAATTTTGATGAAGTAAGAAGAATAGCACTAGAAACAAAACCAAAGCTAATCATTTGTGGATATTCTGCTTATCCAAGAACAATTGACTTTGAATCATTTAGAAATATTGCTGATGAAGTTGGTGCATTTTTAATGGCGGATATCGCACACATCGCGGGACTCGTAGCAAGTAATCTTCATCCAAATCCAATACCTTTTTGTGATGTAGTAACCACAACTACGCATAAAACTTTAAGAGGACCAAGAGGGGGGCTTATTTTGTGTAAAGATGCAGAATTTGGAAAGAAATTTGATAAATCCGTCTTCCCTGGAACTCAAGGTGGGCCTTTGGAACATATAATTGCCGCTAAAGCAGTTGCATTTGGAGAAGCTTTAAATCCCGATTTTGTTAATTATTCAAAAAAAGTAATAAAAAATGCCAAAGTTCTAGCCTCAACTTTAATAAACAGAGGAATTGATATTGTTAGTGGAGGTACTGATAATCATATTGTTTTGTTGGACTTAAGAAGTATCAATATGACTGGAAAAGTTGCTGACTTGCTAGTAAGTGAAGTGAATATCACGGCTAATAAAAATACTGTTCCATTTGATCCAGAATCTCCTTTTGTTACAAGTGGGTTAAGGTTGGGGACTGCTGCTTTAACAACTAGAGGATTTGATGAAAGTGCTTTTGCTGAAGTTGGCGAAATTATTGCTGATAGACTACTTTATTCAAATGATTCACTAATAGAAAATAAATGTAAAGAAAGAGTGTTAGCCTTATGTAATCGTTTCCCTCTTTATGAAGGCAAACTTGAACCAACAATTAAGTGAACCCAATTCCAAAGGAGTTGAAATTCTATCTATAGGAACAGAATTACTTTTAGGAAATATAGTAAATACAAATGCTAAATGGATTTCTGAGCAGTTGTCTCAATTAGGCTTAAATCACTTTAGACAATCAACGGTAGGTGATAATTGTGATCGAATTATAAAAATAATTCAAGAAATATCAAAAAGAAGTAATCTTTTAATTATAACTGGCGGCTTGGGACCCACCCCAGATGACTTGACGACTGAAGCAATAGCAAAGTCTTTCAATGTATCTCTTTTGAAAGACCGCACTTATGGGAAGAAATAAAACAAAAATTTCCAAATTCAAAGCTGCAGGACAATTGCTCTAGCTTACGGAAACAATGTTTCTTCCCAAAAGATGCGCAAATAATTAAAAATCCTAGGGGTACTGCCCCTGGA
>QCNH01000040.1 GCA_003213275.1 Prochlorococcus sp. AG-424-M03
TAGCTCACCTCGCAGCAGGGATAGGCAAGCCGACTTGGTGTCTTTTGCATTCTGTACCTGACTGGAGGTGGAGGCTAGATGGAAAAGAAACTTTCTGGTATCCTTCATTAAGATTATTTAGACAAAATGAAAAAGATAATTGGTCAGAAGTAATAGATAAAGTTAAGGTAAAATTAAAATATTATCTGAATAATTAAGAATTAAAGTTATGAATAGTTCTCTCATTCTTGCACCCGTTTCAATTGGAGAATTGTTTGACAAGATTTCTATTCTGGAGATAAAGGAATCAAAGATAAAAGGTGATAAACTTAAAAATATAAAAAATGAGATTTGTGAGTTAAGAAATATAGTTAAAAAAAATAACCTTACTTTGGATAACAAAATATTAGAGAAATTAAAAAAAACAAATTCTATATTATGGGATATTGAAGATAAATTAAGAGTTAAAGAAAGAGAGAATAAGTTTGATGAAGAATTTATTAATCTTGCAAGATCTGTATATTTTAATAATGATAAACGTGCCTCTATTAAAATGGAAATTAATTTACTATTTAATTCGCATATAGTTGAGGAAAAATCATACGAGGATTATTTGAATAAATGATTAATTTAATTTTTACTTTTAATTAAGGCGAATAATTTTTATAAAATAATTCAAAAAATTAAATATATAAATCCATCATATTTACTATTCATATTTTAAAAATATTAACAAATATATTTAAAAGAAATATGAGATATTTAGCAAAGAATTAATATTCGAAAAAGAAAATATAAATATTTCAATAAGCAAAACTATAAAAGTTTAAAGCATCAAAATATCTCATATTTTTGATAGATTAGTAATATTTAAAAATAAGATGCTTGACGAAAAGTTTCTCAAAGTTACTAAAAAACTTTTTAGTCCTACTTTCGGGACAGAAAATCTGGCACCATATTTGTACAGCCTAATCAGGTTAATTAGACCAAGAAAGATATTAGAACTTGGGGGGGGATATACTTCCATATTTATTCTTAAAGCATTATCAGATAACGAACTTTTGTTTAAGGATAGCTCTTCCGTAGATTTGTCATTGCAAAATGAGCATTACTTTAATCAAACTTTCAATCCTTCAAAATTACATGTTATTGATAATTGTAAAGATGGTTATACAACTGCAAATTTAATTTTTGATGCATCTAAGAAATTAAAATTAGATCCATTTCTTGAATTTCATGAGACTGATTATTTTGGTTATGCAGAGAATATCCCAAAGTCAGAATTGCCATTAGATTTATTGTGGATTGATTGTGGGAGTTTGAATACATATCATCACGTTATGAGAAATTACTTTCCCTTAGTTAATAGAGCTGGGGGGATAGTATTAATTCATTCACTAATAACTAATCTTCACGGCGCTCTTTTTTTAAAACAATTAAAACTCGCACAAGCCACAAAGGAATTCAATGATTTTGAGCTGATTAGTCTTCTAGAGCCTCATAAGAAAAGGCAAAATAGTTTAACTATGCTTAGATTTACCACCAATGAATTGACAACTATTCATTCAACACTTCCATAAATAGTTAGGTCAATTATATAAATTTAGATTTCTAGAATTTAGGAAATACACTTGTAATTTATAATATGGTTAAACAAATATAAATGTTATACAAATTTTAAAAATTTCTTTAATTCGTTATGGAATCGTCTGTTGAAGTTAGTGAATTGTTTATTACTCCACTATGGAGAGTTAATTGTAGAGATGAGTTCAAGAAATCCCTAAGTAGCTATGTTCAACTCATAAATAAGTTAAGAAAAGATGGAGAGGGTGATGAAGGGGATAACAGATCAAGTAGAAACGGTTGGAGGTTAGATGATGTTAATTTAAAGGATGATTTTAAGTCTGTGACTGATGAAATTATCTATGGACTTAGTTCTATTCTTGCTGATGAAAAAGTATTTAATTCTTCAAAAACGTACGATTATAGAATTGAAAGTTGGATTAATTTAACTAATAAAGGAGGGTTTAATGCAGTTCATAATCATGGATTATGGTCAATATCTGGAGTTCTGTATATAAAATGCCCCAAAGATTCTGGAAGGCTTTTAATTAGAGATCCAAGGCCAGCTGTTTATTATCATAAGTTGCTACAACAAGCTGGTGAAGAAATTGTGATTGAACCAAAGGAAGGATTAATTGTATTTTTCCCAGGATTTCTTGAACATTCAGTTGAGTTGAACAAAAGTAGACAAGACAGAATATCAATTGCTTTTAATATTAGTCTCACACCTAAATAAGTTTTCCATTTTAGTTAATTAAAAATTTATATATAAAGAACAGATTATATTTATTTCAAAATTTTCTAATAAATAATTATGTTATTAGTCCTTATTAAACTATAAATTTTAAAATATATACTAGATTTCTTTTGAAAATTCTGATCAGCCAAAATTATGCTAACACTATATTTTATTTTAAACTATGGTTATAGATTAGTACTTGAAAATTTATGAGGAAGAATATAAGAACTATAGCAGTTACTATAAATTTAGATATACATTATCTAAGCAATGGAATGCAACAAAATATTCTATTTTTGGTTAATTGTTTAAATAATATCCCAGGGAAAAACTGCATTATTCTTTACTATGGGCAATTAAAAGAAAATAATTTTATAAAAAATGAATCATCCATATCTTATGAAGAATATTACTCTAATAATGTAAAGAGTTTTGACTTAGTTATTTATGCAGGATTTGTGCCAAGTCAAGCAAGACACTTGTTTGATAAAAAAAGAAATAAACATACCAAATTTATTTTGATTCAATACGGCAATGAACTGGCGGATTGCATACATTTTTCTCTCGATTCCAGTTTTAAACAAAAACCTAAAAATGATGTGTTTCCATTAGATGAAATTTGGACAAGTCCACACCATATTAGAAATATCCCTTTCTTAAAGACTAAATATAATGTTAATAATGTCAAAGTCGCGCCTTTTTTATGGGATAGTAGTTTTTTATTAAAGCAATTCTACGAGTTAGGAATAAATAAAAATATTGAGGAATTTAAATCTAATATTGATATAAAGAAAGTTACTATTTTTGAACCAAATATTTCTTTTGTAAAAACGAGCTTGGTTCCACTTTTTATTTTAGAGCGGTTTGAAAAATTTAATCCTAATACATTAAAATCATGCAGTATTTTATGTGGAGATAGATTAACTAATAATAGCTTTTTCCCTGATATTATTGCCAATTTAGATATATATAAAAAAAGAAAAAATTATTTAAAATGTTATAAAAGATTTCCCTTTTTAACTTCTGTTTATAACTTAGGTGGATTAATAATTACTAACCAAATATTCTGTGAATTAAATTATTTATATTTAGAGGCTCTATATTTATCATTACCTTTGATACACAATTCATCTTTATTAAAACAATATGGCTATTATTATGAAGAATTTGATATTATAGAAGCGGCAGAACATATAAAATATATTTTAGAAAATCATAAAAATAAAATTGAATTATATAATGAAAACAATAAGAAATTATTTGAGGCATTATCCCCAGATTGTGAGGATAATGTTAAATCATACGATAAATTAATTCACGAACTAAACAACATTAATTAAATAATAAATTTTTACTGGAGATTAAAAAAAAAATCATTTATACCATATATTTCCTAGAAATTTGAATGATAAGTTAATACAGTTTAATTTTCTAACAAATTTTCTATTAAAACAAGAACTAAATTAACTTGGAAAGTCAATTCATGACTACAATTTCAAGAATTAGAGTAAATATACTTAAATTTTAATCACGATATTTTGACAAGGGGTTTCAGTTCTATATTTTTTATTATAAAATAGGCGGAATTGCAATGTAAATTTTTTTAGATGGCCACAAAATTAGTTGTTTCGATGGATGGCCTCTCCATTGGGAATATAACTTCAGTAGTCAGTTCTAGAAGTATAGATGAAGTAATACTAGTTAATAGCTCTTCTGGATTTAATTCTTTAGATTCCACTGCTAGAACGGCAATAACTAATGCAAAGACTTCATTAGCAAGCGCTGGTGCGACATTGTCAGTCGCATTTTCAAATGAGAGTTCAGCTTCTTTTACTGGTTCTGGTAGTGATAATTTTTATAATTTCTTAAATGCTAATTCTTTAAATTTTTTCAATGATCCTGGACTTGAGAGCTTGACTTCAAGTTTGGTCCTCGAATCAAGTGGTGTTACTGACGGAAGTATTGTCAGTTCTAATCTTAGTGCTTTTGACACAGCTTCAATAAACAACAATATTTTATTTGTAGATGGTACTTATAATTCTGAAGCTCTTACTTTAGGGAGTAGTTTTGGAACTAAACCAACAATTGCAGTAAGTTCTGCAGATTATCTAAGCGATTTATCTTCCTCTATTGTTGTTAGCATCTCTGCATCGGATTTTTCAAGTCTTTTAGCGAATAACACCAACACTTCAGATGGCACTGTAGCCTTGACCGATCCAAGCAACCTTATTGTTGCAGAAGATACTTCCTCTTCATCATCTTTACAGACATTCTTAGATCCTACTACTGCGGGATGGAGTCATGTCTCCCCCGATATCTTTTCAACTCCCTACGATGGGACTAACAGAATTGGCAACTTAAATACTTTAGATGCCACGAGGACTACTCCTGGAACTCAATTAAAAAATGCCCACTGGGTAAGTTCTACAGGAAGTGATGTTGAATTGAGTGTTATTCAATCATTAAGACTTCCTTTGATGGGAATAGCTCCTCATATTGCCTTGAGTGACACTATTGTTCTTAAAGATACTTCTGAAAACTTATCTGCGGGACTTAAGACTTTTACAGAGGGGCAACTCGCTTCGTTTAATAAAATCACTGCTACTGACAATGCGACTTTAGTAGTTGATTCTTCAACCTTCAAATTGTTAGATACTGCACAACAGACTGCGACTTGGAGTACCATGAAGGGCCTTTCTGTCCTTGATGCTTCTGGTAACAATTTGCCAATTAAAGTTACAGGTTCATATTCTGATTTTATTAATGATGGACTTTATTCTTCATCAGGGGGGTTTGTATCAGAACTAACAGATAATGCCGGTACAAATTTAATATCTCAAATTAGTGAATATTCTTTGTCAGGTACGCTTACTAGTTCAACTGACGTAACAAATGTTTCGAATTTTATAAATAGTGTTCCAACAGGAGTAACAATCTCTACAGATTTAAGTATTTCTTCCACATTAATCAATTCTACTTCTAGCGGCAACCTAACAACTTCTGAGTTTATTGCTATTGCACAGTTAGATGGACTTGTAACATCTACAAATATTCTTGCTAGTAATTACTCCTCTGGTCTAAATATTGTTGATACCTCTGACAACATAAAAGCATTATTAACTAATACTTCATCAGACGTAATCGCTGCTAAAGATTACATAGCAAGTATTAGTAGTGGAACTGATGGAGATGAAAAGATAAATCTTACTTGGGATGAATACATTGGAGCTCTATCTGGGGTCAATTTTAGTAAGACAGATTCCTCTACATGGTCAACTTTGACAAGTGAAATCGCTCTTAAAAACTTAGGAAATATTGAAATAGTTGTCTCTGGTACTGCATCAGAACTAAAGACCCTAATTGATACTTACGGCACAACATTAACTAACTATTCATCTGGCCTTACTTTTAAAGTTACAGATGGAGGAGAACTTCAAGTATCTTCTGCAGTACTTGATACTCTAGATGCCAGAGTCGATAGCTCCATCACAGTTACTGGTGATAGTACAGATATAGGAACACTTTTAGATAATGCGGTTCCAGATTACGTGAAAAATATATCAACTACTGATGCAATTTTAGAAATAACAGTTGATCAATATAGGAATTTACCCAATTATTATTCTTCAGATATTGTCATAAAAGACGGAGAAAAAAATATAGTTGATGCACTAAGTGAAGACTTATTAGATGATAGGGTTACCCATTTAGTATTGACTGGAGAAAGTACTGAAATTGGCAATAGCACGAGCGCAGACAGTAGTTTAACCGTTACAGCAGCAGCAGCAGCTAACATTCTCTCAAAAATTGTTCAGACCGAATCAAACTACACCTCAACCTCTGCAGGTACTACAACTGCTTCGTATCTTCCAATTAATATTGTTGATAGAGCTTCTGCAATTGCGAACTTTATAGAAACAGCAACTTTACCTGGTGCTCAAACAAGGGCCAGTCAAACTGGTTTAATCAATTTTACCGTTACGGATAGTTCAACTACTCCTCCGACTCTTACTTTAAATCGCGATCAAAAGAGGGCCTATGATTCACTTGTATCTAACGGTTTACTAGTTACATCACTTAGTTCTTCTGTAGTAGAGGATGATCCATTAGGAGATTTTACAGGTTATTTCAATACAATTATTTCAGCTACAGATACACTTGAATCAGGCCAAGCGACAATCACTTCCAATATCTCAACAGTAGATACTGTAGTTGATACTATCAATACAAATACAGGTACTCTTGAATCAGCAATTTCAACGGTAGATACAGTTGTAGATGCGATCCTTGACGATACTGACACTCTTGAATCAGCAGTATCAACGGTAGATACAGTCGTAGATGCGATACTTGACGATACTGACACTCTTGAAGCAGGTCAGTCAACAATCACCTCCAATCTCTCAACAGTAGATAACGTTGTAGACACAATTACTACTAATCTCGCAACAGTAGATACTGTCGTAGACACAATTAATACAAATACAGATACTCTTGAATCAGCAGTATCAACGGTAGATACAGTCGTAGATGGGATTGAAGCAAATGTGGGACTTAACACATCCCTTAATTTATCTATACATTCAACAGTAAATTCAATTGATGGTAATACAGATACTCTTGAATCAGCAGTATCAACAGTAGATACAGTCGTAGATTCGATTGAATCAGCAGTATCAACAGTAGATAACGTTGTAGACACAATTACTACTAATCTCGCAACAGTAGATACTGTCGTAGACACAATTAATACAAATACAGATACTCTTGAATCAGCAGTATCAACGGTAGATACAGTCGTAGATGCGATTCTTGACGACACCGACTCACTTGAATCAGGTCAGTCAACAATCACCTCCAATCTCTCAACAGTAGATGCAGTAGTAGATACAATTAATACGAATACAGATACTCTTGAATCAGCAGTATCAACAGTAGATAACGTTGTTGATGCGATACTTGACGACACCGACTCACTTGAATCAGGTCAGTCAACAATCACGTCCAATCTCTCAACAGTAGATGCAGTAGTAGATACAATTAATACGAATACAGATACTCTTGAATCAGCAGTATCAACAGTAGATAACGTTGTTGATGCGATAATTGCTGATACGCAGGAAATTCAAACTGATACCGATACTATTATTGGTACAACTTCGGTCGTAACTTCTGGAGCTGCTCATACAACAGCAAGCCATACCTTATCTCAACTTAAAGCAATAAATGATTCTACTTCCGGCACTATCACTTTATCTTCCTATTCAGTAGATTTATCAGGTTCAGCATCTGATCTTTCTTCTGCTCTCACTGGTACTTTTGCAGCTCAGTACACTGGAAATATTATAATTACTGGCTCTAATCCAAGTATTACAGAGTTAACAGCTATAAATGCTGGAACTACAGGAAACATTACTCTTCCCAGCGACTCAGTTACATTTACAGGTTCTGCATCTGATCTTGCTTCTGCTCTCTCTAGTAAAGGAACAATCACAAATACTTTAACTGGCGACATAACTGTTAACGATTCTTCTGGAACAATCGCAGCCACCACCTTAACTACTATTACTGGTGCAACCGACGGAACAGTAACAGCAGCGTCAGGAAATATAACAATTTCAGGAACAACTGAGCAACTTACAACTGCATTAGTAACTGAGGCAACTAAGGCCGTTGCAGGTTCAGCAAAAATTAAATTTAATGATAATCCAACAGGAGCGCAGTTGGCGGCGATTAATCCAAAAACAAGCGGAACGATTACATTGAATCAGGTAGCCCAGACGTTTACTGGAACAGCGGAACAAATGCAAGCAGCCTTTAATGGAGGC
>QCNH01000041.1 GCA_003213275.1 Prochlorococcus sp. AG-424-M03
TAAAATATATGTCTATAGTCTTAATACCTAATAGAACTGTTCACTAAATGGAAACAACTAATTTTGGATTTGTAGCAAGTCTTTTGTTTGTAGGGGTCCCAACAATATTCCTTATAGGATTATTTATTTCTACTCAAGATGGTGAAAAATCAAGCTTCTTCTCAGACTCTAGTAAAGGTAAGCTTGGCCCAAAACGCTAAATCTTTCTGTAGATGCTTAGCATTTCAGTTAAAGAATTTTTAATTTGGAAAAAAAAGCAACTTTCTAAAGGAGGAGATCTACAATCTTTTGCTGTTTTACTTGACTGTATAGGGGGTATATCTGGCTATGATCTCAATTTTTTGAGCATTAATCCTGAGGGAAACTTACACATTAAAAAAAATTTAGACTATTTAGAATCTATTTGGGAAGATCATATATTTAATTACTCTCCTATTCAATATCTTTGTGGGATAGCTTTTTGGAGGGACTTAAAATTAAAAGTTACAAATAAAGTACTTATTCCTAGACCAGAGACAGAACTTATAGTAGATATTGTATTCAAGATATTTGGAAAGAAATCTGAAAAATTATTATTCGCTGAATTAGGAACCGGATCAGGTGCTATAAGCATTGCTCTAGCATTAGCGTATCCTTGGTGGGATGGAATAGCAACTGATATTGATCAAGAGGCATTACAAATAGCAATTACGAATTACATAAATTCTTGTAAACAATCAAATTTGAAATTTTATTGCGGAGATTGGTGGACCCCTTTTGAAAGTTTTAAAGGCAAATTAGATCTAGCTATTTCAAACCCGCCATATATTCCTAAAGATACATATGAACAATTGCCCAAACAAGTTAAAAATTTTGAACCAAAAATTGCTTTATTAGGAGGTGAAGATGGTTTAAATCACATTAGGGAAATAATTCAAAAAGCACCATTATTTTTAAAAGAAAAGGGATGGATAATTTTAGAGAATCATTTTGATCAAGGTGAAAAAGTAAAACAACTACTTATTGAAAACAAATTTAAATCAGTAAAAATAGTTAATGATCTTTCAGGTTTTGGTAGGTTTACCATTGGAAGATATAAATAAATTATTCTTGTAAAGAATCCAAATGAATTTAATAAACTGCAAATCAGCTTTGAAAACGCTTAAAAGTGGTTTACCTATTATTTTCCCAACGGACACTTTACCTGCAATTGGATGCTTGCCAGAATTTTCAAAAAGTATTTATGAGTTTAAGAAAAGAGATAGAAATAAACCCTTAATACTAATGGGATCAGAACATAAAGAATTAATCGATTATGTTCACGAATCAGCTAGAGAAGATTACGAAAATATAGCTTCAAAATATTGGCCTGGAGCGCTAACAATAGTTGTTCCTTCTTCAGATAAGCAGATTTCAATCCTCACAAGTAAAGATCTTACTCTTGGATTAAGAATACCAAATTCATATATAGCTACTTCCCTTATCAAAGAAACAGGACCATTATTAACTTCAAGTGCAAATATTTCAGGCTTCAAGGGATCAATTACAGCGGAGGGTGTTGCTTTAGACTTCCCAAGTGTAGAAATTCTGGGACCTATTCCATGGGAAAAAAGCAGTGGGGAAGCCAGTACCATAATATCTTGGAATAAAAGTGGCGATTGGAGGCTAATTAGAGAAGGAGAAGTATTTGTTGAGGAATTGTATTAATGTTTTTATTATTGTTTTTTGTTTTATTAATTCAATTTTTTACGTATTGGATATTTGAACCTCTTGGATCTTTTTTAGAGTATGTCCTTGAAATAAGATTATTTACTATAGTTTTTCTATTAGGTTCAATTCTTTTATTTTCGGCAAAAATTAATGATTAGAACTAAATAAACCAAAATGCCGGCTAACAGATTTGAACTGATGACCTTCGCTTTACAAAAGCGCTGCTCTACCGCTGAGCTAAGCCGGCATAATTACTATCTTACAATTAAGAAGGATCAATTAATAATATTTTTTTAGCTTTTTATAATTTATTACTTTTTGATATCTTTATCATTCTTTTCATTATTGTTTTTAAACTTTATTTCTCCTGACACAGTTCTTTTAATTGGTAAATTAGCTACTAAAGCAGTCATTCTATCCTCCGTCTCTAAACTTACTGCCACCTCTTCAAAATCAATCTCAACATATTTAGCAACAACGTCGAGAATTTCTTTCCTCATTTTATCCAAAAGATCAGTTGTTAAAGAACTCATATCAACTCTGTCATGAGCAAGTACAAGCTGTAATCTTTCTCTAGCTGTGTTTGCACTAGCTGTTTCTCTTCCAAGTAACTTGTTTATAAGGTCTCTGAGGGTCATCATTTTAAAAAACCTTTGTTTGCATTAATCGCATGAATTTATCTTTAAGACTTTTACCTTCATTTTTAGGATCAATAATTGGTACATCCGTTCCTGTAAGTCTTTGAGAAACATTCAAATAACATTTTTTTGCAGGAGATCTACCATCTGTGAGTGTTAGTGGCTCTCCTCTATTTGTACTTATTATTACTTGTTCATCCTCTAAAACAATACCTAACAAAGGTAATGAAAGGATTCCTTGAACATCATCGATAGATAGCATTTCTTGACTAGCCATCATGTTAGGACGAACTCTATTGATAACAAGCTGGATAGGTTCAATATCAGATGTATTAAGAATCCCTATTACTCTATCGGCATCGCGTACTGCAGATAATTCAGGGTTAGTAACAACTATAGCTTCTTTACAAGCTGCAAGGGCATTTTTAAAACCATCCTCTACTCCAGCAGGACAATCTACTAAGACAAAATCAAATTTTTCACTAAGCATGTCACTAATTTTTTTCATATCTTCTGGCTTCATCCAATCCAACATTCTAGGATCCCCCGCAGGCAGAAGAGCAAGATTAGGTTCTTTTTTGTGTCTAACCAATGCTTGATCTAAACGACAATTTTTGTCTAGAACATCTTGAGCAGTATAAATAATGCGATTTTCTAATCCTAGAAGAAGATCTAAATTTCTTAAACCAAAATCTGCATCTAATACAGCAGTCGTCGCTCCACTGTTGGCAAGTGCTATGCCTAGGTTCGCAGTTAGAGTGGTTTTACCAACTCCACCTTTACCTGAACAAATTAATATTGTGCGAGTATTTTTCGACACGAATTTAAGGATTTTTCAAATAATAAAGCCACTTTTAGAAAGTTGAATATTTTAAAGATTAAGTAATTCTTAAATTTGTCGAGTTTAAATTTATTTATTTCAAATCATTAATTAATTTTTAGTTTCTATTATGTGTGGCTTGATAATTATCGTTTTTTGATCTATTACAGCAATTTCTGGATAATAATTTTTGGGTTTGTCCTTTGGTCCAATAGCGATCACATCTGCGATTCGTAACTGTAAAGGGTTTAAATAAAGTGAAGCAATATAGGCATTTTTATTTCCTCCCTTCCCTGCGATAGCGATCCCTAGTAATTTACCCCAAACGTAAATATTTTTCTTGGCGGAAACTATTGCTCCTGGATTAACGTCTCCAATAATGCATAGGTTTCCATTTGAAGATATTCTTTCACCTGATCTTACTGTTCCCTCCTGAAGAATATCATCTTTCTTTTTTGCATTAAGTAAAAGCAACTTATTTTTGACCTCTTGCTCTTTAACAAACTTAGAATCTATTCTTAAAGAATTTCCACTTAATATTGTATTTCTATTATTTGAGTAAATGCATAAAGAACAAATATTAATTTCCTCAAAATGACTTTTTAATTTTGATAATTGATGAGCACTTATAGACTCATTTATTGCGAAAATTTTTACTTTAAAAGGTCCTTTAATGGAAGAAAATTTTTTAAAAGTTTGATGGATATTATCCAAATCTCCCAAAGAAACAATTTCTAAATATTCACTTTTCGTATTATGGAAAACGATTTTCATTGAATTAATTTAGGGATTATTTTTTAAAATTGAAATTTGATTTGTAATCTCACCTTTGATTAACTCGGGGTAAATAATGAGGGAACTCTCTTCAGATTTCATTAAAGTTTTTATTAATGCAGAACTATCTTCTAACGATCTTTGATAAGTTCCATCCCATATTTTCAGCGCATTGTTAGCCTCAAAACCTTTAAAAGATCTTTCTTTGATGCCACAAAATATTTCTGCATCATAATTATTCTTTTCACATAATTGTCTTGCAAATGCAAGGATTTTTAGTCTATCTATTTTACTTAAAAAACTTATGTCTGATGCCTTTAACAAATCTCTATCAATAAACATTTTGCATAGCGTAGAAAGTGGCTCAAAAGATTCCTCTTTCCATCTGATTAGGTGGTAATTAAAAGTTATATCATCATTTTTTATGAAATCATCAATATCTAGATTTTTAGGTGAAAATATCCATTTATAAAGTGATCTATCTAGCTTAATTTTCTTTTCATAATTATGTTTTATTGTGAATATTATTTTTTCAAGAATCCATGTCGATATTTCATTTATTCTGTGATTGTAGATTGTTCTATACATTAAGTTTCTTAGTACTAAGAAATGCTCAATAGCAATAATTCCTTTCGGTTTGATTGCAATATTTCCATCAGGGGAGAAAGTAAGACCTGAAATAATTCTCTCTAAATCTACTAAGCCATATTTGGTCCCTGTATTGTAACTATCTCGCAAAAGATAATCGAGACGATCGCAATCTATTTCACTGCTAATCAATGTTTTTAAAGGTTTTGAGAATATTTGTTTTGATTCAAATAATTCCCCGATTTGTCTAGGCAATTCGTTGTCGTACTTTTTTAGTATTGAATTGATTGGAGAATAATTTTGAACTAAGTTTTGCGACCATTGTTCGTGATTATGATTGAATATTATTTCACTTGTATGGCTCAAGGGTCCATGGCCTAAATCATGTAATAGAGCTGCTCCATACAGAACAAATTTATTTTCACAAAATGAAGATTTACTTTCAATTAATCTTTGATATATTTTTCTTGCGATACAAAAAACGCCAATAGAGTGGGTGAATCTACTCGATTCTGCACCATGAAACAGTAATGATGCCGCACCTAATTGTTTTATTCTTCTTAATCTTTGAAAAACAATTGTATCAATTAATTCCATAATCATCAATTCTTCTGGCTTTCCTGAATCAAATACTATTTCTTTGTGAATTGGGTCATGAAAAATTCTTTTTATATTCATAATGTGGACAATGTTGTTGTTATTAATCTTTTTACTACTTCAGGGTTATATTTCTTCATTGCTTAGTTCACTAGTCTGAATTGAAACTTCTTCTTTTTCTAGAAGTGAACCAAGAAATAATTCTGCGTTGCGTACCCATTTATCGTCACCACTTCCGTATTCACTTGCATCCGGAAGATCGAGCAACTTGTCAGGTGTGATACCTTTGCCTTGGATATTATTTCCTTTTGGAGTTAAATAACTAGCAACTGTAATTGCTATCCCACTGTCTTCTCCTAAACTTTTTAGCGACTGAATTAAACCTTTCCCATAGGTTTGTTCTCCCATTAGAATTGATCTGCCATTATCTTGTAATGAACCTGCAAGTATTTCACTAGCACTCGCAGTCCCTTTATTTACCAAAGTCACCATTGGGCCATCAAAAGATGTCTCTTTTTGAGAAATTATTGCATCTTTGATTCCATTTCTATTTTTTGTTTCTACTACTGGTCTCTCACTCAATAATGAGTCTGCAACTGCTATCCCTGAGCTTACTAGTCCGCCTGAATTATTCCTGAGATCTAATATCAATCCTTCAACCTCTCTTTCTTTTAACTCTTGAAGAGCTTCTTCAAACTTTTTAGGCACACTTTCGCTAAATTGAGTTATTCTTAAATATCCTATGGTGTGAGAATTGTCTCTCAATCTTTTTGTTCTCACTGGTCTTAGGTCTACTGATCTCCTTTCTAAATCAAACTCTCTAATCTCTCCTGATTCCGAATAAATTTCAACTAAAACTTTTGTTCCTGACTCGCCTCTCAACTTGGATGCAGTATTTGCAAGGCCTAATTCTTCTGATGAAATCCCATCGACTTTCTCTATTAAATCCCCGCTCACTATTCCCGCTTCTTCGGCGGGTGAGCCTCCAAGCGTAGAGACAACTTTCACTTTATTACTGTCATCATCTTCACCTAATTGAAGCCCAACGCCATTAATCTCACTGCCAAAATTACTTGATTTTAGAAGTTCATAATCTTTTGGGCGTAAAATTCTTGTTTTGGCGTTTTACTTTGAGAATTGTGACCAAAATATTAACAATTTTTAGGCAAAAATTCCCTGTAAAATCAGTCCTGCAAATTGATTTGCCCATTTTTTACAAGAAAATAAATTTATTTACAAAAATCCCTCAAAGACTAAAAAACCCTTACTATCGTGATGTTTAGCTGTTTATTCAGCATAGTTACTAGAAATTAACCGATGGGATTGCCTTGGTATCGAGTTCACACAGTAGTTATTAATGACCCAGGTCGACTACTAGCTGTGCATCTCATGCATACTGCATTATTAGCCGGCTGGGCCGGTTCAATGGCTCTTTATGAATTAGCCATTTTTGATCCTTCTGATGCCGTTCTCAATCCAATGTGGAGACAGGGAATGTACGTTATGCCTTTTATGGCTAGACTTGGTATCACAAGTAGTTGGAACGGATGGGATATTACAGGTGCTACAGGAGTTGATCCTGGATTCTGGAGTTTTGAAGGGGTTGCAGCAGCTCACATAGTTTTTAGTGGACTGTTGATGTTGGCCTCTATATGGCACTGGACATACTGGGATTTAGATTTATGGGAAGACGAAAGAACAGGTGAGCCTGCTCTAGATTTGCCAAGAATCTTTGGAATTCACCTTCTTCTAGCTGGACTTACTTGCTTTGGATTTGGAGCATTTCATTGTGCAAACGTAGGAATTTGGGTTTCAGATCCTTATGGTTTATCGGGGCATGTTGAGCCTGTAGCCCCTTCATGGGGAGTAGAAGGTTTTAATCCTTTCAATCCTGGAGGAATAGTTGCAAATCATATTGCGGCTGGACTTATGGGTATTATTGGAGGTATTTTTCACATCACCAATAGACCTGGAGAAAGACTTTATAGAGCATTAAAGCTTGGGAGTCTTGAAGGAGTTTTAGCTAGTGCTCTAGCTGCAGTACTATTTGTATCTTTCGTTGTTGCAGGTACTATGTGGTATGGCTCAGCAACAACTCCAGTTGAATTATTTGGTCCTACTAGATACCAATGGGATTCAGGATATTTCAAGACTGAAATTAATAGAAGGGTTCAAACTGCTATGGATAATGGTGCCACTAAAGAAGAGGCATATGCATCAATTCCAGAGAAATTAGCCTTCTACGATTATGTCGGTAATAGTCCTGCTAAAGGAGGTTTATTTAGAGTTGGAGCTCTTGTTAATGGAGATGGTTTACCAACTGGTTGGCAAGGTCACATTGCTTTCCAAGATAAGGAAGGAAATGATTTAGAAGTTAGAAGAATACCTAATTTCTTTGAAAACTTCCCTGTTATACTTGAAGATAAAGAAGGCAATGTAAGAGCCGACATTCCATTTAGAAGAGCAGAAGCAAAATATTCATTTGAGCAAACTGGCATTACTGCAACCATTTATGGAGGAGACTTAAATGGTCAAACATTTACTGATCCTGCAGTAGTAAAAAGATTAGCTAGAAAAGCACAGCTTGGAGAAGCATTCAAGTTTGATAGAGAAACTTATAAATCTGACGGTGTATTCCGAAGTTCTCCAAGGGCATGGTTTACATACGCACATCTATGTTTCGGATTGCTATTCTTGTTCGGCCACTGGTGGCATGCTTCAAGAACTCTTTACAAAAATTCCTTTGCTGGTATTGACGCTGAGATTGGTGACCAAGTTGAATTTGGTTTATTCAAGAAGCTTGGTGACGAAACCACAAGAAGAATCCCAGGAAGGGTTTAAACTAAACTTTATTACTTAATCTTATGGAAGCTTTTGCTTACGTTCTCATT
>QCNH01000042.1 GCA_003213275.1 Prochlorococcus sp. AG-424-M03
TATAGCGTCCTCTTTATTCTTGATTTTTTTTTCTATTTCAAATAACTCTTCTTCAGAATTAATTAAAGCTTCTAATGCCCATTTAGCATCATCTTTGGCAATGGCGGTTCTATTAAGCCATTCATCTCTTATTTTCGACCAATTACTAGTCATAAGCTTTATATTATAACTCTACAATAAGTCAATCTAAATAGAATGTCTATAAATTCTATATAGATTTAATATAGATTCTTAAAATCTTTATATTTAGCTGTTTTATTAGGATCTCTCATCTTAGAAATAAGGTTATTTAACAATTGAAATTTTAAAAATCTTTGCAGCATGATTTTGTAGGTAACTTATTCTTATTCTTCCGGTATTACACAAGATTTATTAGATAATTCAGTCCTTTTCTAATATTAGTTATTTGTTTATTAAATTAAAAAGTTTCCAAGCTTTTAATCTCTTTCAATAAGTTCAATTTTATATCCATCAGGATCCTCAACAAAAGCTAAGACCGTGGTACTATTTTTCATTGTTTTAGGTTTGGTTGTTACTTTACAACCATTTTTTTCTAATCCTTGGCAAATAAGATGAATATCTTTTACTCCAATAGCTATATGACCATATTTATCTCCAAGCTCATAGTCCTTCGACTTTTTGTCCCAGTTATGAGTTAATTCAATTACTGTGTTTTCTTTCTCTGAACCATAGCCAACAAATGCCAAAGTGAATTTCCCATGAGGGTAATCCTTTTTTCTTAATAAATTCATTCCTAATCTATTAACGTAGAAATCAATGGATTTATCTAAATCTCCAACTCTCAACATTGTATGTAGGATACGCATTTTTAAGTATGAACCTAAATTAATTATCTAATATTTAATAACAATCTGCCAAAGTTGATATTTTCGAGGCTAAGGATTTAATTAAGTAATAAAAAATTAGGTTAAAATAAGAGTACTAAATTTCAATAATATATTGAATCAGATATTCCAGAGACTCTCATCAGTATTTTTGTATACTCTCCCCTTAAAGGCTTCCATACCTTTTGGATATTATTTGTTTTATAAATATTCTCTTTTAAAAATACTATTATTACTTACTTTACCAATAGCAATGATTGAAAAATCATTGCCTTTTGGAAGCTTTTTATTATTTATAATTTTGTTTGCTGGATTAGCAAGAAATCCCAAAGTGCCCTATTTCGTTAGATATAACGCATGCCAAGCATTACTTATTGATATTGCTTTGATAATAATTTCATATCTATTGAGAATATTTCCCATAGTTGAATTAGGCTCAATTATTTTTATATTTACACTATGTATTTTTATTTATTCGATTTCTCAATGTCTTTATGGAGTTGAACCTGAAATACCCTTAATTAGTAAATCTGTAAGAATGCAAATTTAAAAAGATTTATAGGTTTACTTACTTTTTTAAGCACTCACTCAGAATAGATTCCCATCTTTGTTGACTTGCTTTTATTGCTTGCATTGGTGGATGAGCTCCCTCTATTTCAAAGGCTTTAATTAATGATTTATTAGCTAATAAGCCTAGTCTTGCTGCCTCTGTTTGCCTAGAGCACACTTTTTTTCTTGACCCCTCTTTTAGACTTTTTTCAATTTCTTTAAGAATCTGGCTAGCTTCATTCGATTTAGAATAAAAATCATTCATATAAACATCCAGTGCTGTATCAGCAAAAATTTGAACGGGAGAGATTATTGTAACTAAGCACACTATAAAACTTGTAAATACAAATATTTTCATAAGAATTTTAAGTAAATTTTTTGTAAGATCTCTTTAATACTAAATAAAAGGTAAGAACACTTATTGTTCCAGATGGGCCTATTAAAATATGCCAAAATTGATCACCACTAATTGATAGATTTGTTCCAAAGAAAGTTGTAAAAAAAATACCAAAAATCGGGTAAAGGATAATAAGCCAATCTTTAAAAGTTCTTTGCCAATTTATTATTAGAAAAATACTTATAATTACTTGAAAAATAATAGCAATGGTTTTATCAAATACAAAATATGAGATTATTGAACATAAAGAAATGCAAAAGTTAGTTGTTTGAATAAATTTATTTTTTATAACTGATATTGATAAACATGTTAGGCCTAAAGATAGGAAAGAATAAAATAACCAATTAAATAACGAGTGATGATCAACATAAATCCAAGATGTTTGGGTATGATCTATCATTTCAGAAATTGAGGCTAACCCTAAAAAAATAAAACCGAAAGATATCAATTTCTTCTTATTTATATGTTTGAATTTATTGATCGATTTAATCCCTAATACTAATGGGATGACTGCTGATTGAAAATGGGCTAATAATAAGATTGAAAAAAACAAAATAAATTCTCAAACTCAATTCATCTTTAATCTAAATACAAAAAACAAATAAAGTTATCTGAGAAGAGAAATATACCATTGCCCAATTACTATAATCAATATTGTAAGAACGAAAGGAAAAGCAGGATATCTTGTTTGGAAATTTGCAGGGGGCCAAGGTGACCAAGATATTAATCTTCCTTGAGGTTCATTGGCAGTAACTTTTTTATTTGATTTTTGAGATACTGAATTATCTGTTGCGAATCCTTTACTCATATTCAAATAAAAATATCTTAACAAGAACGCACTAAAAGGGCGTTTATATATTTAGTTGACTTTAAGTTGCTTTTTATAAAAACGGAGGGGGTGCCCTTAGAGTCCATTCAGAATGAATAGTCCTGAACTGACTTGAATAAGTAATTCGCCAGAAAAGTCATATTGTCCCAAACACATCCCAAACACATTTTTTGTTTTTTTCTTGCACTTTGCAAATAAAGAACATAGAAATCCAGAAGTTTTTTATTAAATCAACTTCTCCTTACTTGTGCTTGAGGATAAATACCCTAAAGTTATTGAAACACTTGTTTTTACCTAAAAAATAGTAAAAGTAATGAACGATAAACCAAAAAGTATAAACCAAAAGAAAATCCCCAATCCTTCATAGATTTCCCTTTTATTTTCCTCTGAAAAGAATCTAGAAATATTTTTAAAAATAATAGAGACAATAACTAATGGTGATAACACTGAAAATATTGTTGCTGTGAATTTTGCCGAGTTTTTATAAATTGAAAATTCATCAATATCAGAAATTAAATCAAAAATAAATCCAAATAAAATCGTCAGAAAAAAGAATATAAATGGAGCAAGAATTGCAGGTTGAAAAGTTGTCTCACTCTCTATAGTAAATCCAAAATCTACTTTCCCTTGGAGAGTATTAATACAATTTTCTAATTGAGAATCTGTAAGACGAAAATTTTCTGATTGAGGAATTCTCACATCACTATATCTTTGATGTAAGTCTTTCTCTAATTGCTCAAAGTTCTTAGTTTCTAAAACGGCAATGATTTCATCTGGTTTAAGTTGAGACATCCTTTGATTTAGATTCTTAGTTATTCCAATCTTGTAAAGATCTTGATTCCTTATTAGGTAAACAAATCCAGTCATGCTAATGATTAATAATGAGGCGGTTCTGATTCTTCTGGAGGGAAATAGGTATCATCATCATTACTTTTTTCCTTCTTCCTGAAATATTCTTCAGATGGGTCTAATCCATCATTATCGTAATTGCGTTCGTTATCCATCTTGAAAACTATCTTCGATTAATTTAACCTCGCCTTTCTGCTCTATCAATATAAATTTACTTTGTTTAGTAAGCATTTCATTTGATATTTAAGGATTTCGTCCCAAACACACGTCCCAAACACATCCCAAACACATTTATCAGAAAATGTGATTTAATTTGAACTGATATGAACTACGTTTTCTGCTGAATTACTGTAGGAATCCTTCTATATCTGCACTATGAGGAAGTTTTGGTTCAAGAGCATTTTATCTGAACCAATCTGATTAGTTTTAGTTACGGAGGGGGTGGGATTCGAACCCACGGTACCCTTGCAGATACGCTAGTTTTCAAGACTATAAGATATTAAGTGATAGCAGTTGATTAGATAGCATCTAAGGAACAAATATGACCGAAATATACCCGTTTTTTAAATAAATAAATCAATCAATATTATCAGGATTTAGCAAGTAGTAGGTGTTTCATTTAAAAAAGAACTTAGGCGTTTTTTTACAATCAAAATAGCTATATCGAGTTTGGGAATCATCATCATCCCAAGTACTATATTTTTTTACAATGTCAGTTACTACTGGTGAACTGATATCCTTTTTATCAAAAACATAAGATTTTCCAAATCTGATATCAAATAATACCCAATATCCCTGATCGTATATCACTTTAATTTGCATTGGAGAATTAATAAATTCCACCATATATTCACCTAGAAATCTCTTTTTTCCATCAGCTTCCTCTTGATAGGAACTAAGTGATCCTTTATCTAATTCAGTATCAATTATAAATCTTTCTATCGCTTGACCACTCCGGTTTACATTTTCCATTTTCCAAAAACAAGTAATATCGAATTTTTCAGCATTAACAGCAGTAGGTAAAGCGATAACAGCTAGTAGTGGGAGTAGTAAGCGTTTCATTTATTAAAACAATCCTAACTGTAAATTTTTAACCAATAGGATTTAACTTAACTTAGAAATAATATCATTTATTTAATTCTGAAACTTTCAAGTCTTTCTTTACTTACAAAATATTCAGGTTTATATTTTTGCCATATGGCATAGAAAAATCCTTTTTCTCTGGTTGATTGATTTCTAAATCCGAACCAAAAGATTGGAATCCACCACCAAAAGTTTTTTAAATTGTCTTTTAATAAAGTTATAAAAAAATCAAAATTAAAAGGAGGAAGATTTATTTGTTTATATGCATTAATAACAGAAAGAACATATAACAAAAAATCTATTAAAATTACATAACCAAAAATTCTTCTTCTAAGATAAGCATCCCTATAATTCTTTCTACCAATTAACCTTTGTACTATCCATATAATAGATGGAATTATTGAAGCATTAAATAAAGAATAAATAACTCTACCTGCTTCATATTGAAAAGTTTCATTTGAGAATGAAAGATTAATAACCATTAAAAAAGGAGCTAATTGCCACTTATTTTAGATCGACTGTCAATTATTTTAAATTCTCTAGTTTACTATGACCAGTTATAACCGTTTTGAAATTTATGACCGAAATATGCCCGCTTTTGTTCTCCAATATACGGTAATAGAGGGGAACTGCAAGGGACTAAATAATCTTAGTGGACAATAAAAAAGACCCCCGAAGAGGTCATAATCCTTGTAATAGCAATGTATATCAGGTTTTTAAGTACGGAGGGGGTGGGATTCGAACCCACGGTGCCCTTGCAGACACGCTAGTTTTCAAGACTAGAGCCTTAAACCACTCGACCACCCCTCCAGGCAAAAAATATTTAATTTTTAGCTTTTTAATTATATCAAAAGATGGTTGAAATTTTCTGAACTAATCCGGAAATGTACGTTAAGTCGTCTTCCAAATCAATGTGATAACTAAAACGAAATCTAGTTTTCAAGACTAGTTTCTTAAACCTCTGGGTCACCCTCCAGAGGATTAATCAGTTGTATTTGAACTTTGGAGATATAGTATTAGAATTTTTTTATAGCTTTATAATTCATGTCATATTAGTAATAATAACGTTTTAGAAAAAATAAATAAAATCTAATTAACAGGATATTGGCCAAGTAGCATTAAATTAGCAGATGATTGTTAAATTAAGTCCACTTAAGTTGGTTTAAGCTTAAAACGACGGATCTATTCTTAAGAACTAAAGATTAATATGGGAAATTTAACCGCCAGGTTAAAAGAACAGTTGTGAAGATTTAAATTAATAGAATAATAAATTTAATATTTTGGGATATTTTTTCAACTTTTTTAATATTTAAACTATTATTTAATAACCATGAAATATAGCATTTTTCACACCAGTCACTGTGGTTCTACTTTACTCGCAACATTGTTAAGTGAAAGCATTGAAACATATTCAGAACCGCCATGGTCGCAGCAAATTGCCATGAATTCAATATTATCCGGTCAAGAAAATACACTGGTAAAATATCCAAGTTTTACATCTTTAGCATGTCGACTAATTCAAGGGAAGAAGATTTTCTTATACAGAGATTTACAAGACCATCTTGAAAAAATAACCAACAAACAAGAAGCATTAAATGTACATTTATCAGTACATTATCCTTTTCAAAAGGCAAGAAACTTATTCCCAAATTTGAAAGCTAATAACGATATAGAAAAATTAGCTTTTGTATGGGCACAAATTTATCTAGATGTCTATTTTTCTCAGAATGTATTATTTCTAAAAGCAAATGATTTATTTACAAAACCAGAGGAGTCTGTTCAAAAAGTAGCTGATTTTTTTCAAATAAAGCGCATCAAAAATTTTGAATATACAAAGTTTTACGTAAAAGCAGATTATTTAAATAAAGAAGAAGTCTTAAATAATATTAAATTGAAGAAAAAAATTCCCTACAATATTCAAGATGGTTATATAAAAACAGAAAAATTTAGTGAAATCAAAGATTGGGTACAAAAAAATATTTTTGACACCTTAACACCTAACGAAAATTTTCCTTTGTTTAGATTACAAAATGGAAACCCTTTATATAATTTCATACCCGGTGAGACCATACAAGCTTCTATGGATTAATTTCTTATTATTCTAAAGATTTAATTAATACGATTATTTACTAAAATAAATTGTATGTTTGATGGCAGCAAGTAATTCAAAAACTCAACCACAAAACATACAAATTGAATCAATAAAATCAGAATGAAAGGCGATAGCATTGAAGGTGGAACCCATTTAAATAGGGATGGCTGGAGATTTGATTAAGTTAATCAAAGAATCGAAATTAAAATTACTATTCGATAAATTCACCCCATAAAAATTTTTAGGATCTTTAAAAACTTGTGACCTTCGCATGATGATGTATTTACTTTCCCCATTTGTTAGTCAAATGAATCTGACTTTATATGTAATCTGATTTAAAAATTATCCTTAAATTGTAAAAAGTAATCATTTAGATTTATCTTTTATAACTTCAAGAGTCATGTCATATTGTTCTATTAGGTTGTTGTAAATTGCAGACTCTTTTTGCAATAGATCAATATCTACATTTTGTTCAGGATGTAATCTAAACCAGTCTTGACTTGGTTTAATTATTGTTTGTTTTAAATCAAAATCGATATCAAGATATATTCCTAAAGGACTATTAGCTGCACCTTCATCAATCCAGATTTTATTTAATTTCTTTGAAAATAATTGCAATCCAAGAGGTGTTACTACTCGAACATGAGTTGGATCGTCATAAAAGAATTGATGTCTAAAATGTGGGACTATTATTCTAATCTTGGCTTTGTTTTTAGATATTCGATAAATTTCTTTTAAGATATTAAAGTAAACGTCTGTTTCTTTCCCAAGATGTTCTAAAACATGTATTAAAACAATTTCTGATACGGAATTAGTATCCCAAGGCCATGGAAAAGATTCTAAATCATGTTTTATATCGGGAGTTCCATATTTATCTACATTTATAAATCCAGGTAATCTTTTTTCTCCGCATCCTAAATTGAGCTTAATATCTTGCATTTAAATCATCCATTTTTAATTATATTAGACTAAGTTTGTTTGGTCAGAAAAGAATGTTATATTGTTTCTCATTTAAAGTTTAAAATGTGCAATGCTTTTCTTAATTAAATAATTTTTTTATAAGAATTCCAAAAAATCTGATTTAGGAAATCAATAATATTTATTTGTCTATTTAAAACAGTGATTATTTAATTCAGCCTTAACTTTATCTATTACTTCTGACCAATTATCTTTCTCATTTTGTCTAAATAATCTTAATGAAGGATACCAGAAAGTTTCTTTCCCATCTGGTCCCCACCTCCAGTCAGGTACAGAATGCAAAAGACACCATGTCGGCTTGCCTATTCCTGCGGCAAGGTGAGCTA
>QCNH01000043.1 GCA_003213275.1 Prochlorococcus sp. AG-424-M03
AATAATACTTGTTGACGATTTAGTAATTTTGAAGAAAAATTATTTCTGTAGATTAAAACTTAAACAAATTTTTCCATAATGCAAGAGTTAAATTTCGACGAAAATCCAATAGTGTTAAATCAGCAAGATGAAGTAATTAGTTTTAAATGTGAACTTCAGGAAAATCTTCAAAATGCTATGAAAGAATTTGTTGAGGAACATCCCAACTGGGATCAATACAGGATAATACAAGCTGCTATTGCAGGATTTTTGATGCAAAAAGGATTTCAAAATAGGGATTTAACGAGACTTTATATTGGAAAAATGTTTTCAATGAATTTTAAGGACTAAGAATTTTTTTTATATTTTTTCTAGTAGTATTTTTGCTATATCATTTCGGACCGGTAATATAGATAATCTATTGCCTTTTTTTACAACTAATAACTCATCCTCATTAAATAAAATCCTTAATTCAGGTAAACTTAGAATATTATTTGACTTGGATAAGTATTTTACTTTTACACAGTCCCATCTAGGATTTTCAGGTTTCGATTTTGGATCATAATACTTTGAATCTTTTACAAATTGAGTAGGATCAACAATATTTAAATCTATTACCTCCATAAGTCCCACAATACCTGGGGGTTTACAATTTGAATGATAGAAAAAAACCTTATCTCCTTTATTCATTTTTCTCATGAAATTGCGAGCTTGATAATTTCTTATTCCATCCCATAACGTTACCCCGTCATTTTTTAAAGTATCTATGCTATAGGCAGCAGGCTCGCTTTTCATTAGCCAGTAGTTTATTTCAGTCATTGCAGTAAGTTTGAGAAAAAGCTAGTTGCTAGTCAATTGCTAGTCAATATGACAGTTTAAAGGTTGTCATATAACTGGCTCGTTGTGATAACTCTCTCAAGAATATCGCATCTTAGTAGTAAGAAACAGATCGCCGAATTGAACCCTGATGATGATAGAGAATAACCTTGACTGCTTCTTCGTAGCTGAGCCACGGATGGGCTTCTTTTATTTGTTGTGTTCTGTCCATTTTTTAATTGTTAATTGTTTAGTTATGTCTGTGTGATTTCAATGGGGTGGCATGGGGGTATTTCCTTGCCGCGTGTATATATAAACCCCAAGAGAAATTTATTTTATTTTTTTCGGAATTTTTTAGAGGTTATAAATTTATTTAGTTAGGAAGCGTTTCATTTATTTAGATTTAAATTTACCTGTAAGAAACATATAAACCGTAAGAGAGGTTAGTCCTGAACCAACACCTGTTCCTAATAATGCAATTAAAAAAACTAGCTCCTTAGTAAAGTCAGGATTGATAATGACGAATTGCCTTGGTTCCCAATAACGGAACGCTTTATTTTCATTCACACTTTTCCATAAGAAAAACATAGGCAAAATAAGAATCGCTGAAGAGATTATTTTTGCAAAAGTTTTATTTGAAAATCTTTTTAACACTTAAGCAACCTCAATTCCAAGTTTAGAAATACAACCATTCCATAATCTTTCAATTACAACCCAATCAACAGAGTTTTCATAAACCTCAATATCTCCTTTAACTTGTTCTTTAAGTTGTACGAAAGGTTCAAAAAATTCTTCTTTGTTATCCCATGAGTTTTCTATATTCCAAAGGATCCCTGAATTGATAGTTAGCTCTCCTGAACACAACTTAGAAAGGACTTCATCTGGACAAGTTTCTGCGTATCCAACCATCAAGCCCATAGTCACTATCGCTAAATAATCCGAGAATGAGCCAGTATCTAAATAAGCAAGACATAAGTCTTCTGCTTCTTTTCTTTGCTCTTCAGACATTATTTTTATAGGTGAAAGAAATGAAGCTGCTAAAGCAACTCCTAAAAGAAATTTCATCTTTTAACCAATTAGAGAAATGATAAGGGTAAAGACCTTTTCTAACAAGAAGTAGATGTTCATTTTAATTTTCAGGATAAAGAATCTCTTTAAGTTCTTGTACAAGTTTTCGACCTTTGGGTGATAATTGCAAAACTTGTCTTCTGCGGTTATTCGGATCACGATACTTAATTATCAGACCAAGTCCAGGTTTATTTAATCTATGAAATGCACTGAGCCAATCAGTGTTACGACTACCACTAGCAGTTGAGAAGGTAAGAGCCTTTTCCAGATCACCTTTAAAACAGTCATCATGGGAAGCAACATATAAGAAAGTAGCAATAACTTGGGCGGGTATTTCCTTATCTAATGTACGAAAGTGTTCAATTGCTTGAGCAAGCTTCGCCATGTCAATATCAGTAATCGCTCTAGATGGGTCTTGATCTGTCATTCGACTTAGAGGACTGATTGTTTTAAGTTATGATTGAAATTGTATTGCCAGTTTCTTTAAAAGTCTAGTATTTATAAGTATTTAGCTTATTTTTTATACTCAAATATTTATTTCTAACTAGATGTAAAGGATACACTTATGTAGGCTTTTAGGTAATTTCAGGTTGTTGCTTTTAGTAGTGAAAAGGATTCTTTCTAGAAAAGAATTAATACACCTAGGTATAGATAATTTTGGTTTATAAAAAACCTGTCAGGGCAGGCTAACTTAAATATATTATTTGTATTAGAACTATTTCTAAATGATGCCTTATTCAAATAGGACTGACGGAAAGTACAACCAAAAAGCTGAGTATTATCTTATGAGCGTAAAGCAAAGAAATGAAGTTGAATTTAGAGATAGCTTAAAAAAAGAGAAAAGAAGATATTCTGAAGATAAGGTCGGCAGTTTAATTCCTTTAGGGCTTCATAATGATAGTGAATATTTCGATACTGCAGAACTTCTGTATCTTTTGAACTGTGCATCAAAAGATCTAGGAAAGATCTTTATAGATGGGATTAAAAATCAGATTAAAGAAAAATACGATGAATATGAATTGCCCGTTCCTAATTTAGGAGATTTTAGAGAAATAAAAGCAAATCAATTTAATGATGGATGGTGGTAAAAACATTTAATTAGCATCTGGCTCGCCCTTCATTAGCCAGTGATAAAATACAGTTATGTAACAGTTATGTATAGATTTAATATTAATATAAGCGTATATGACCTATTTCTTTACATTAATTAATACTTATGTTATATTTGTTAACATAATCATTTTTTTAATTATGACACCTGAAGCAGAAAAATTTAACGGTTGGGCGGCAATGCTCGGTTTCGTAGCAGCTGTTGGCGCATACGTAACAACTGGTCAAATCATTCCTGGTTGGTTCTAATGACAAATTCAAAAACAAAAACAATCGAAAAAGAAAAAGTAGTTGCAGAAACTATCAATGGTAGATTCGCAATGCTTGGTCTTATGGCTGCTATTGGTGCTTATCTAACAACAGGTCAAATTATTCCTGGCTTTGTGTAATGCTTGAGGCAGGAATTAACACTTGGATTAACACTATACTTTTTCCTTTTATGCCAGTCATAACAGTATTTATTGTTAGTGCATTAATGTTGAGTGATTTACCATGGAATGATGATGATGACGATGATGATGGCGGCGGATTAATTTCCCCGGTGTATAACTACGTTCCCCAAGGGGCTTAGAGGATATACATCAAAATGATTTTCATATCTTCTTTATTTAACTCAGTCCCTTCAAGTGCTAAAGACCTTTTAGAGTTTGGTTTCTTTTTTACTGTGGGTATTACAGCAGGAAAAGTAGGACTCTTGTAAAAACATATCTAAATGTCATATCACTATTTGACATTGCAATAATAACAACTGCGATAGCACTAAGTATTGCTTACGCACTATAAAAATTTAATCATTCTTATTAACGAACATTTAAAAAATGGAAAACTCAAAACCAACTTATTGGCAAAATGCCGAGAGAACCAATGGAAGAATGGCAATGATGGGTTTATTCGCATTGGTAGTAAACTACGGTCTTTTTGGCTGGATCATTCCAGGTATTTTTTAAAATGAATTTAGACATTTTCTTAATCTCCTTCTTTACATATCTATTAGTGCCAGTGGTAATGATAGCTAAAGGAAAAAAGCAACTAATTAAATAAATGAATTTAGGAATTCTCTTTCTCAAAGTTAATACAACAGGAGTAATAACTTTATCTGAATTGGATTGGATTACAAATCATCAATCACAATTTTCAAGGTTAGATATGGCAATAGTTTTAAAAATTGGTCGATTAATGGATGAAGGAATAATAGAACTTGATTGTAGATTGCCAGTATAAATATTTAAAAACTAAATCGTTATGAGAGCTTGCTTTTAGGGATATAGGCAAGCTTTTTTTTGTTTTCTATCTGTGATGAGTGTGATTATTAAAAAAAACGGGCTAGTTGCCCCTTGGTTTAGATCGACTATCAATCAGATTGATTTATTCTTCAGGATTCAAAGTAGGTAAACCTTCTGCTGAAGCCACAGCAACCCACATAACTGCTGAAGAATTACCACTATTAGCCATTGTATGAGCAGGCGTATTTGCTGAGAGAACGAATGAATCTCCTTCCTTAAATGTTTTACTAATTCCTGTCTTTTCGGCAAGCGTTAATTCACCACTTTCAATATGACCTAGTAAAGGTACAGGATGAGAATGCATTGGTATTGTTGCTCCATTTTCAACTTCTACTCTAATTAAACGCATTTCAGCTTTTCCCCTTGGATACTTAAAATTATCTCCATCAATGTTTTCTGAAGAGGTAAAGATTTCTTGTACATCAACAGGAGATTCTGCAGCTATAGAAATGCTTGGGTTTATAAGCATTAATGCAAAAGCTAATACTATGAATAAATTCTTGATCATGAATTTGAATTTCTAGAAAATTATTTAGACTTATAGTATTTATTTTTTTAATATCTGTCAGTACTTGATTTAACTTTTTAAGTTATTTGAATCAAATGTTAATTACTAAAAAGTTTGGATAAAGTTTGGATAAAAAATTACGAATCCTTGAGAGCCTAGCAATAGCTAGACGGATCTACTCTTCATTAGCCAGTAATTAGGTTCAGTCATAGTTTATATTTTGGGCGAAATAGGGTTGCTGGTATGGCATTATGTTAACTTTTTCGCAAGTCAGCCAAATCCAAAGCGTTTTATTTGGTTTATCGAAGATATTTGATGGAAGAAAGTGTAGAAAAATATAGAAACAGATCGCTCAAAGTAAACTTTTTTTGAAATTTATAAACCTAGTATTTGCAATGCTTTTTATTAAATAAAAGAGTTTTATATGCCAGCAGATTTGCAAATCTATACCAGCTAGGCATGTAAAACCCATTCTTGGACTAGGTTAAATGCTCTCTCTATAGAACTACGTACTTAATGCTTAAGCTGCTTCTGGAGCAAATATTCTGCTGTTCTCTCTCCAGTATCTACATCCCTTAATGAGATGATCACCTTGAGGAATAAGCTTTTGATGAAAGGGACAAGTAAGGATGGTGACACAAGAACTTGTCGTGCTGTACCTGAAGTGATTGCAAGTAATACATATCTTCCGTCGTTTTCTTACTAATAGTTCGTCTTCTAGATAATCCCATTCCTGCCAGCCCTCCATAACTTTATAGTACAAGTGTACTAATATTTATAGCAACTGAAAAGGGTGAGAGTCAACAAGTTTATTTGCTCACTTATATTTGATGAAAAAATTATTTTATACTCTAATTTCTTGATAAAGGTATTGCTGAAAATCAATGAAGGTTTTTTGAATATTTTGAGCAGTTCCCAGTTTTTCCTGAGCGGCACTTATACTTCCATATTTTGCCCTTATTACAGTACTTAATTTGCTTACGTCTAGTTCATCCTCACCTATATCAATATAATTTCGTAAAACATATTCAACGAATTCTCTTTCATTTTGATTCAATAAATTCAATATTTCAGATTTATGTGTTTCTACCCTTAATTTTCTAGGTACAGGTTTTTTGGAATAAGCAATGTATTCGAGGACGTCAAAAATATCGCTATTTTTTGCATTAATTAGTTCTTGTAATTTCTTTAAATCATCCATATGACAACCTTCTTTTTCAAGCTTTTCTAAAAACTCTTTTCTGCTTAGTGGATTTGCCCATAAAGTACGTAATTCAAATTCGCTTTTGAATAAGTCTGGAAGTTTTAATTTATCAAATAAACTTTGAAGAAATTCTTCTGGACTAACAGGTTTTCCATCTAGAAAAAAGTAAGTGCTTTTCATGCTTTGAATTTCTCTAAATTTTCCATCGCTCAACTTTATGCGAATTTTTTTTGTAGTTTCTCCACCCTTATCTCCTTCATTATTTCCGACATTATCTCCACCATTATTTCCTCCATCAATAATTGGCTTGATAGGTCGTTCTGGTTCTATTGGATCCCCATCCCATTCTGGATCATTAAATAACTTATATGCATTAACAAAGTCGATGATTGTGAAATAATATTTACCTTCAAATAACCTTGTTCCTCTTCCAATTATTTGTTTAAACTCGATCATATTATTTACTGGACGAAGCAAAACTACATTCCTTACATTTCGTGCATTTACTCCCGTACTAAGCTTTCTGCTGGTGGTAAGAATAGTAGGAATTAATTTTTCGTTATCTTGAAATTGTTTTAAATATGTTTCTCCTATAGCAGCATCTTTAGCGGTAACACGTACGCAGTAATCAACTGGCTTATTTTTAGATTCCTGATTTATGAGATTTCTAATCAATCCAGCATGAGGTTGAGTCGCACAGAAAACTAGTGTTTTTTCATCGTGATTTATCACAGAGAGTAATTCTTGAACCCGCTTTCTTTCTCGATCTTCAATTACAATCGAACGATTAAAATCTTGCTCTTCATATATACGATCTTCTTCTACTTCTCCTTCAAGAATCTCATCATCATTTGTATATTGATATTCATCGATAGTTGTTTGAATTCTTTTAACTTTGAAGGGAGTTAAAAATCCATCTTTAATACCTTCTTTAAGACTATAAACAAATACAGGATTACCAAAATATTTATAAGTATCTGCATTATTATTTCTCTTGGGAGTAGCTGTAAGACCTAAATGAACTGCACTTGAAAAATGCTTTAAAATATCACGCCAACTACTTTCATCATTCGCACCACCTCGATGACACTCATCAATAATTACTAAATCAAAGAAATCTTTTTCATATTGACCAAAATAAGGTTCATTTTTTTCTCCACTCATGAATGTCTGAAAAATAGTGAAGAAAATACTTCCGTTTTTAGGTACTTCCCCATTTTTTGAAATATCTTTTGGATTGATTCGCACTAATGCATCTTCTTCAAAAGCTCCAAAATCTAAGAATGCTTGATTAGCAAGAATATTTCTATCAGCTAGGAAAAGAATGCGAGGTTGACGCATGCCATTTCTCTTAATTGTCCATCTGCTTTTAAATAATTTCCATGCAATCTGAAAAGCAATAAATGTTTTTCCTGTTCCAGTAGCGAGGGTTAGTAAAACGCGATCTTTATTATTTGCAATCGCATGAACGATACGATTGACTGCGATCTCTTGATAATAACGAGCTTGCATTGTGCCGTTATTGTCTTCAAAAGGTATTGAATTAAATAGATCAGTCCACTCATTAGTTTCTTTAAAAGTTCTTTCCCAAAGTTCGTCTGGAGAAGGAAAGGAAGTTACTTTTCCTTCAGTCTTTAACTCATGATTAATTTCATAAATCTCTTTCCCATTGGTGGCATAGCTATTTTTAACTCTTAGTTTTTGTGCATAAAGTTTTGCTTGAGCTACTCCTTCACCAACTTCTAGTTCATCACTCTTAGCTTCTATTACCGCAAGTTTTATGTTTTTATATTCGAGAATATAATCAGCAATTAATTTTCCAGTACGAATACCACCAGCTCTTATTTCTCCATCATTAATTTGATATTC
>QCNH01000044.1 GCA_003213275.1 Prochlorococcus sp. AG-424-M03
GTATGGAATTGTAGCTAAATTTTCATCGCCCCCTGTTAATAGGGAGCAGTTTGTTTTAATGGATTTTCGTCCAAATCATTTAAATGATGAAGAAAAGTTATCATCTCCATCCTTTCTTTATGCGATGGATCTTGGGAATGAAACTTTTTTTGTTGAAGAAACATCATTAGCTAGTTATCCAGCATTATCACAAGAAAATCTTAAAAAAAGACTTTTTAAAAGACTGAATAGTAAGGGTATTAAAGTAAGTGAAATTTTTCATGAAGAGAATTGCCTTTTCCCAATGAATTTACCACTCCCATTTAAAAAACAATTTGTGCTTGGTTTTGGAGGGGCCGCAAGTATGGTGCATCCTGCGTCAGGATACATGATCGGATCTTTATTAAGAAGGGCCCCACTCCTTGCAGAAAAATTAGCAATCTTTTTAAAAGAGCCTCATCTAAGTTCGCTAGAGTTAGCTTCAAAAGGTTGGGATGTCTTATGGCCTTACGAGTTAACACAAAGGCATAAACTTTACCAATATGGTCTTAGAAGACTAATGAGTTTTGACGAAAGTAGATTAAGAAGCTTTTTCTCAAATTTCTTTAGATTATCGACCAACGAATGGGTAGGTTTTCTTACTAATACACTTCCACTTCCAAAACTAATTTACGTAATGAGTAAGATGTTCATAAATTCTCCTCTAAAAGTAAAACTAGGAATGCTTAAGTTAAATTAGTATTTTTATTTTCGCCAATCATCAATATTAATAAATGGGAAAATATTATCTTCTTCCTCAATATCTTCAAGAAGTTTTAAATTAATTTTGGAATGATTTTTAATCATTTCAACTAATTTCCAGAACCTGAACAAGTGTCTTTCTATTCTCTCTTTTGCAAGCTCAGTTGTGGTTCCAGCTTTTAGGATAAAACTCCAATCAGAGGACTCAGAAAGAAGTAATTCTCTTGCTGCTTGCTTAAAAAGTCTTAAAGATAAGTCACTATTTAAATTTCTCGAGCATAAGTCTACAAAAGTTGAGCCTGCTTTTGTAATTTCTGGAACGATCCATGCATTTGCATCATTAATCCAGTAATTATGGTATCCACCTTGCCCCCAGCTTGATGGCGATGGTTCACAAATCTGAAGATTTGGCTTTTGAATTAAGAATTCTTTTAAATTGGTAAGCTTGATTGAATATTTATTAGAGTTCTTTAAAATATTTTCAATAAAAAAAGGTCCTTCATACCACCAATGGCCAAATAACTCTGCATCAAATGGAGCTACTAATAAGGGCTTAAAGGAAGAGAATAAAGTTAATTTTTCTAATTGTTTGGATCTCGCTTGAAGATAAGCATCAGCATGTTCTTCAGCCTTATTTTTGGCTTCATTTTCCAGGTAAAACTCCTTGTTCCCTAATGGTACGTTTTCATCTGTAATCTTATGAAACTTTAAACCCAAGGGTCTTTTAGTTGAGATTCCCTTCTTTTGCAGCTTAGAGATAGGTAATTCCCAACCCAAATCCTTATGAAATTCCCTATAAACTTTGTCACCCGGGAATCCATCCTTAGCAGACCAAACAGGCAAGGTTGACTCACTATCTCTCCCAAAGAATGCAACTCCTTTTTTCGAGCAGATTGGGGCATATACTCCATACCTAGGCCTTGGTGTGGAATTTAGAATCCCATGACCGTCTAAGATTGCATATCTAATTCCAGCATTAAATAGGATTTCATCTAAATTTTCATAATATGCACATTCAGGTAACCAAATACCTAAAGGCTTATTTCCAAAAATATTTTCATGGCTACTAATAGCTGTATTAATTTGTCCTTTAACAGTTTCAGGATTCTCCCTTAGAATTGGCAAATATCCGTGCGTAGCTGCACAAGTAAGAATATCTAAATTTCCTGATTTATTTAAAACTTTAAACTTCTCAATTAAATTTCCAGAACATTTTTGCCAATATAAGTATTTGTCATTAAGATTCTTCACTAGAAATGCAGAGGCATTTTTTTCTTTTTGTGGTATTTCGCTTAAAAAATCATTCCTTGTACTAATCCAACTTGGGAAAGTTTCTTGTATTTTTTTATTATCTAAAAGTGATAATAATGTTGGAGACAAACTAATAGTAAGTTTTGTATTAAGAGGATTTTCTTTTATAGAAGATTCGATTGCTTGAAGTAGTGGTATATAACATTCTAAAATCGCCTGAAATAACCAATCTTCTTCTAAAGAGTTTTTTTCATTTTTTCTGACATATGGAAGATGAGCATGTAAAACTATCGCTAACTGGCCTAAAACATTTTTTTTTTGGTATTGCCCATTCATATTTTTCATAATTTTTGACTGAAATTCTATAAAATATTGAAATTAATCTTTTACAAAAAGAAGTCTTTAATCTTAAAACAATACTTTAATTTAATATTTAAAGTTTTTTAAATTTTCTTCCACAATTTTAACCAATATTGTTAAGTAATAATCCTACCGCAATTATTTATTGAGCAAAATCTAGTCAATTTTTTTTAATTAGCTTAATATAAGTTTAAGTGATTACCTCTAATGTCCAAAGATCCTGGCAGAATTTTGATCTTTGATACAACTCTTCGAGATGGAGAGCAATCTCCTGGTGCAAGTTTAAATCTTGAAGAAAAACTTGCCATAGCGCATCAATTAGCAAGATTAGGTGTAGATGTTATTGAGGCTGGATTCCCTTTTGCAAGTCCCGGAGATTTTAAAGCTGTTAATAAAATTGCAAATTCTGTAGGGAAAGAAAATGGTCCTATAATTTGCGGTTTAGCTAGAGCTTCCAAAGGCGATATTAAAGCGTGTTATGAAGCAGTAAGTCCAGCTCCAAAAAAAAGAATACATACTTTTATTGCCACTAGTGATATTCACCTTAAACATAAACTTAAAAAATCCAGAAAGGATGTTCTTCAAATAGTTCCAGAAATGGTTAATTATGCAAAATCATTTGTGGATGATATTGAATTTTCTTGTGAAGATGCCTCAAGGAGTGATCCAGATTTTTTATACGAAGTCATTCAACTGGCAATTTCCGCAGGAGCAACAACAATAAATATCCCTGATACTGTAGGATTTACAACCCCGAGTGAATTTGGCAAATTAATTGCCGATATAAATAAAAATGTTCCAAATGTTGATGAGGCAGTAATCTCGGTTCATGGTCATAATGATTTAGGTTTAGCAGTTGCCAATTTTCTCGAGGCAGTAAAAAATGGAGCAAGACAACTGGAATGCACGATTAATGGAATTGGGGAAAGAGCCGGAAATGCCTCTCTAGAAGAATTAGTAATGGCTTTACATGTTAGGAAAAGTTTTTTTAATAGTTTTTTCAAAAGAAATCCAGATTCACCAACTCCTCTTACAGCTATAAGAACAGAAGAGATAACCAAAACCTCTAGGCTGGTTTCCAACCTAACTGGAATGACTGTTCAACCTAATAAAGCAATTGTTGGGGCTAACGCTTTTGCTCATGAGTCAGGCATTCATCAGGATGGTGTCTTAAAAAATAGACTAACCTATGAAATTATTGATGCAAAAACTATTGGTTTGAGTGACAATAAAATATCCTTAGGAAAACTTAGTGGAAGAAGTGCAGTAAGAGCAAGATTAGAAGAAATGGGATATGACTTGAGTCGTGAAGATTTAAATGATGCTTTTGCTCGTTTTAAAGATTTAGCTGATAGGAAAAGAGAAATTACTGATAGAGACTTAGAGGCAATTGTTAGTGAACAAGTACAACTTCCAGAAGCTAAATTTCAATTAAGTCTTGTACAAGTAAGTTGCGGTAACGCATCCAAACCTACAGCTACCATTACGCTTCTAAACACAGAAGATAATACTGAAGATACTGCTGTCTCAATAGGGACCGGACCTGTTGACGCTGTATGCGAAGCTTTAAATAAGTTAGCTAAAGTTCCTAATGAATTAATTGAGTTTTCCGTAAAGTCGGTAACAGAAGGTATTGATGCTTTGGGCGAAGTGACAATAAGAATAAGAAGGGATAATAAGATATATTCTGGTCATTCCGCAGACACGGATGTTGTAGTTGCAGCTGCAAATGCCTATGTTAATGCTTTAAATAGGCTTGTATTCTCTGAGAAAAGAGATTCAATTCACCCACAATTTGATAATTTAGAAAATCCTGAGAAACCCATTTCTATCTAATCCTGCAAATTAAATTATTTCTTATGATTATTAACGTAACATTAAAAATAGTCTCTTAATACTGTAGATTAATAAAATAGTTAATGCAGTAAATAATGAGAGAAAGATTATTTGGATATTGGGCACTTTCCTGGGTTGGATTAATCAGCAATATAATCGCACTTCCAATAATCGCATTAATAATAAGTTTTGGACCTCCACTAAAAGTTGCAAATATCACTCTTGCCATAAGCCTTGGTTGGCCTGCTGCAATCGTTGGAATAGTTTCTTCAGCAGCTCTTTTAGCAGAGAGAAAATGGGGAGTAACTTTAACTCTAGTATCTCTATCAATGGTTATTTCAGGGATGGCTCCTTATTCAGTTGTAAGGCTCATAACTCTTCAAGACATTTTTGGAATTGGTGGGTTTACTCTTTTAACAACATTATTAAGCACGTTAGCCCTTTTATATTGGTGTAATCCAAAACATCGAAGAAGTATAAGGCTGTAAATTATTTAAAAGAAAATCAAGAAAAAGTATTATTTTTGCTAGTTGGATACTGAATTCTTCTATGCCTAATTCTTTTCCATACATTCAAGAACGCCCTTTTAATTAAAAATATTTCTCCCTTAGATAAATTACTATCATCAAGTTGGCCATTATTTTGACGAGAGTAAATAATTTTAGATATTGTTTCTAAAGCTTCTTTATCAGATGCATTAATATTCATAGCTCTCAGTGCTGCTTCACATCCATCAGCAAGCATTAAAATAGCTGTCTCTTTTGATTGTGGAACAGGTCCTTTATATCTAAAATCATTTTCATTTATCTTGAGATTTTTTTCTTTAGCTTTTTGAAAAAAATATCCCATTTTTAAAGTTCCTTGATGTTCTGGGATAAAATTGGCTATAGGTTTTGGGAGTCTATTCTGTCTTGCATACTTTAATCCTTCATCAACATGCGCCTGTAGTACCTCTGCACTTCTAAAAGGATCATCTATTTCGTCATGTGGATTTATTGAACCATCCTGATTTTCAATAAACCAATTAGGTGCATGTAATTTTCCAACATCATGATATAAAGCTCCTGTTTTGATCAGATCAATATCACCACCAATCATTCTTGTTGCTTCCTCTGCTAAACCACATATCAGTAAGGTATGTTCAAAAGTACCAGGTGCTTCAAGAGACAATCTTCTAATGAGAGGTTTCTCCTTATCAGCTAATTCAAGTAATCTTGCTTTAGTTAATAATCCAAATATCGATTCAAAAATAGGAATAAATAAAATAGTAAAAAGCATTACTATTGCCAATAACAAAGAATCAGAAAAGATATCACCGTTAGCCAAAACAAAATCTTGCTTATTAATAAGTGATATTTTATCTTTACCTATCAATATCCATTGACTCAAGAATGATCCGAAAGGGACAAAAATTGATAATTGAAGTAACTGAGCTCTACTTCTTATTCTTCCTCCAAGTAGAGATACTACTGAAGCGCAAACTAATAAAATAAAAAATAAATTATTATTTATAGCAACTGCTGGGTCTGGCCAACTAAGGCTTGCTATTGATACCCAAGCTAACGCTGTTATGCTTCCCATTCCTTGAGATATTATTAAAGCCGGTGGAATTATCATAGATAATGGACTTATGGTTGAAGCTAAGGATAATTTCGTAGCTTGTACTGCTAAAAGAAGAGTAATGATCAAGATGATCTGTCTTGAAGAAATTGTGGGATTCTCTTTTTTTGAGACTAATATCAAAATTCCTGAACTAATAAGTATTTCAGTAAAAGTCAAAAGCCAAGAAAAAATATCTGTGATATTTAGAGGCGAAATAAGAAGTAGTTTATAAGAAGAAATTATCGAAATTAAAATGCATATTAAAAAAATTATGAGATTATCTATTCTTGAAATTTTAGTTGGTTGTTTTACTGGAACTTGACTTCTCCTCCACAGATAAAACAATTTTTTAAGGTAGTTGTGATGTTTTGCACAGAATATAAATAAATCTATTTGAATAATTTAAAATTATAGGCATGCTAGGTGTAAATAGGAGATGTTTTTCTAAATGTCATTAAAATTAGATGGTAAAAAATTATCTCTTGAAATTGAAGAAAGATTAAATGATTATATTTCAAGTAATAAAAAATTTGCAAAAAGAGCTCCAGGATTAGCTGTAATAAGAATAGGTGAAGACCCTGCGAGTGGTGTTTACGTTAATAACAAGGAAAAAGCATGTTCAAGGATTGGAATAAAGAGCTTTATCTTTCATCTAAAAGATAGTGTAGAGCAAAAAGAAGTTGAACAATTAATAATGAAACTTAATTCTGATAAGGATATTGATGGAATATTGCTACAACTTCCCATCCCAAAGAAGTTTGATGAGCAAAAACTGATCAGTCATATTAATCCAAGCAAAGATGTAGATGGATTAAATGAGATAAACATCGGCAAATTAGTGAAGAATGAACCTGCGATGAGATCATGCACACCAGCAGGAATTATTAATTTATTAAGATCCCAAAATATTACAATTGAAGGTAAGAAAATTGTTGTCATAGGAAGAAGTTTGCTTGTTGGCAAACCCCTATCGCTTATGTTTTTGAATCTAAATGGTACGGTAACAATGACTCATTCAAAAACATTAAATTTGAATAAAGTCTGTAGAGAGGCGGACATCCTAATTGCGGCGGCAGGAAAACCCAATCTTGTAGATTCGAGTTTTGTCAAAGAAGGAGCAGTAATTATTGATGTTGGAATTCATAGATTAAAAAGTTCCGATAAAAATCAAACCAGATTATGTGGCGATGTATTATTA
>QCNH01000045.1 GCA_003213275.1 Prochlorococcus sp. AG-424-M03
TAGGGATCAGTGATCTTTATGACAACTTAAAGTTTGATATAGTTTTTAAAAATGGTCCAAAAGAATATATAAGTTGGTTTATTCAACTTGCTAAAAAGAGATCAAACTTTAAAAAAAATAATTGACTTTTTAATTTCCAATGAAATTTTATAAATAATAGATTTATGAAAGAAAAATTCCCTTCAATTTATAAAGAACCGATAGAAACATTGCAAATTAACATAGGTTATAAATGCAATCAGGCTTGTAAGCATTGTCATGTTAATTCAAGTCCACTAAGAACTGAAAAGATGTCCAATGAAATAATATCTCTTATTCCAAAAATAATTGAAAAATACAAAATCAAGACTTTAGATATTACAGGCGGTGCGCCTGAACTTCACCCAGAGTTTAAAAACCTAATAATTAGTCTAAGAACAAAACAAGTTAATATTATTGATAGGTGCAATTTGACAATTTTCTTTGAAGAAGGTTATGAAGATCTTCCTCAATTTCTTGCAAAGAATAAAGTGATAGTTACTGCTTCGCTACCATGTTACGAAGAAAATAATGTTGATTTTCAAAGAGGTTTTGGCGTTTTTGAAAAAAGTATTAAAGCTATAAAAATTCTTAATAATTTAGGCTATGGCAAGAAAGGAAATGGTTTACAATTAAATCTTGTTTACAATCCTATAAGTCCAATTCTTCCTCCTTCTCAGGAAAAATTAGAAAAGGATTATAAAAAAATACTATTCGAAAAATATAATATTGTTTTTAATAGCTTATACACAATAACTAATATGCCAATAAATAGATATGAAGAATCTCTGAGAAGAGAAGGGAAACTAAATACTTATTACAAATTACTAAAAGAAAATTTTAATGAAAATAATTTAGAAAATCTTATGTGCAAAAGGACTATTAGTGTAAATTGGCTTGGAGAAATTTATGATTGTGACTTTAATCAACAGATAAATTATCGAGAAAATAAAGGACCAAAGACACTTTTTGATCTATTGGATGAATCATTTACTTTTGACTACGGGGTAGCTGTAAAAGAACATTGTTTTGCTTGCACTGCAGGCGCAGGATCAAGTTGCGGAGGGACTTTAACTTAAAAATCTGCTAAATGCAATTAGGACATATAGCTCTTACATTTAAAGAGGATTCAATTAGTTTAAAACCATTAACTTTTGCTGCGACTTTACCAGCTTCTAAAACTTCGTCATTTTCAAATTCTTCTGTTCTTCCACACCTAATACAAATCAAATGATGATGATCAGGAGTGTCGTTACTAAGCAATTCATATCTGTGTCCACCCTCACTGAGTTCTAATTCATGAAGCAGACCCATTTGTACTAAAAGTCTTAAAGTCCTATAAATTGTTGCAAGTGAAACTTTGGAACTTGATTTAACTAACTTTTCATGAACCTCTTCAGCACTAAGATGCTTTCCAGAGCCAATTTGTTCAAATAAATTAAGAACCTTAAGCCTCTGAGGTGTTAACCTCTTCCCGTCTTTATGTAAACCATCGCCAAGAGGCGATGAAATGACATTGTATTGAGAGGATAATGTCAACAATTAACCCATAGCTATTCTCAATAATAACTCTAGATGAGAGGTAAACAACTTTTTAATTTAAAATATTTACTAAAGTTCTTCAAAATATTATGTTGAATATATCTTTAATTATAGATAATGATGAAGAATCTTAAAAACTCTTCTAATAAAATATCGCCAAAAGTAAACGCCTTGCTAATTATTGATATTCAGGAAAAAATAATAAGACCAATTTTTAATCAGGATTCAATAATCAAAAACATCAAAAAGCTTATAAATGCTTACCAACTTTTAGAAGAAAACATATTAGTATCTGAACAAAACCCTCTCAAATTGGGTACAACGATCCCTGAATTATTGCCCAAAGCCGGATTTAAAAAAATTGAAAAGATGGAATTTAGCTTAGCTAACATACAAGAATTTTTAAAAGAAGTTAAAAATAAGAAAATTACAAATTTGATAGTTTGTGGTATCGAAACGCATATTTGTATTCAACAAACAGTCTTAGATTGTTTACAAAAAGGATTTGAAGTTATTCTTATATCAGATGCCATGAGTAGTCGAAATAGGGTGGATCATGAAATAGCATTACAGAGAATGATTCAGAGAGGAGCGATCTTAACAACTACAGAATCAATGATTTTTGAATTATGCAAAACTGCGGATAGAAAAGAATTTAAAGAAATTAGAAATATAATAATGAGTTAAAGAAAAATTAAGACTGGTTTGTTGTTTACAGATAATTTAAAATTTTATTAAAGATAAAATTTTAGGGTTTATTTGAATATGAAATTAGTTACTGAAAACTTCCTTCTGGCAATATCTATTTTTTTTATTGGAATTTTATTGTCGATAATAATTTCTAAACTTTCAAAAATATTTTTTAAAAAGATCTCCAATAGAACAAAAACAAATTTCGATGATTTTATTTTTGAGGTAATCTCTGGAATTATAAAACCTATAGGTTTCCTACTCTCATTATATTTTTCAATTGACTATTTTTTTACTGATGAAATAACCTTTATCTCCGTCTTAATGAATATTCTGAAATTATTTATATTGATAATCTTTATAAAAGCTCTAAACAAAGTTCTAATCAGATCTTTAACAGAATCGACTTCAAAAATCAATGATTCCTCAATCATTTCAATGATATCTTCACTAACTCCCTTGATAAAAGCATTAACATGGACTATTGGTTCAATATTTTTCTTACAAAATATAGGTGTTCAAATGACTGCTATTTGGGCTTTACTAAGTGCAGGTGGAATTGGAGCAGGATTAGCTTTGAAAGATCCAGTTCAGGAGTTTTTTGAATATATAACAATTTTGCTTGATAAACCTTTTCAAAAAGGTGAGTTTATAAAATCTGATGGAGTCCTGGGAATGGTTGAAAGGGTGGGTGTAAGATCCTCGAGGATAAGAAGTATTAATGGAGAAGTAATAGTAATGAGCAACAGCGCCCTAACAAATGGAATAATTTCAAATTACGCACAAATGGAAAAAAGGAGGTTAGTGCATAAATTAGGAGTTGTTTATGAAACCTCTCCAAAACTTATGAAATTGATTCCAATAATAATTAAAAAAATAGTTGAGGGAACAAAAGATGCGTCTTTTGATAGATGTCATTTTACAGATTTTGGCGACTTCAGTCTTAATTTCGAACTTGTTTATTACATACCAACAAATAATTATCTTGCTGCAATGGAAGCTCAACAATCTATAAATTTAAAAATAATTGAGGAGTTCGCAGTTAATAATATAGAGTTTGCATTCCCAACACAAACCTTAAATATTGAAAGTAACAAAGCCAAATGATCTGCAAATCTCTTCACTTAAAATCCAGAGTTTTGAAGCCAACTCAGCACTATTTGCTTCATCGCTAACATCACTTTCAACTAATTTATGTTTTTTAAAAGATATAAGTTTATTACTTAAATGTATGAAACCAATATTATTGAAATTCGAATCAAAGACAATCTCAGAAAGAATCTTTCCAGCATTTTCTATACTTTCAGAAATCCCTAAAATATTTTTTGCAATATTAGAAAAAATCAAATATCCAAAGAGATTAAAACGTTTACTATATCTAAAAAAACCTGAATCATCATTTGGTATTACGAGACCAGGAGCCCAAGTGATTACAGAAATTTTACTAGAGGATATTTTTAATTTTTTTACAAGTTCCTTAGCAAACAAAATATTACATAACTTACTATTTTTATAAGATACATCAGCATTAAAATTTAAAAATTTCCCAGTAACTTTTTTTCTAAAATCAGCTAGATTATTAAGTCCTGCTTTCTTTCCGATATTTCCACCTGAGCTTTTGGGGTTGTGAACATCTGATGATGTAATAATGATTCTAGATTCCTCCTTATCTCTTACAAAATCTTTTATGATGTTCACCAAGTAAAAATGTGCAAGATGATTAACTGCAAAAGTTAGTTCTATGCCTTGTTTTGATACTTTAGGGTAAAAAGAACCTGTATATTGCAATCCTGCATTTAAAACAACTACATCTAAAAAAATCTTTTTACTAATAAAGTAATCTTTAATCTTTTTAATATTCGCTAGATCTGAAAGATCACAATTTTCAATAATATTTAAATACTTACTAAGGTAATTTTCATCAAAATATTTGCCAATTTTTTTGAGAAATTCTTTCTTTCTTAATTCAGATTTTATTACAACGTATATATTACTCTTCATCTTTAATAAATTAATAATAGCAAAAAACCCTATACCTGAATTACCTCCAGTAATTAAAATATTTTTGTTTTTTATCATTATAAAAACTTTTATATTTTGTTTATGATAAAAAAAATATATCAGTTTTTTTTATTTTGTAATCTTATAAATTATTGTTAAAACACTGAAAACTTAGTCACTAGTAATTGAGTAATTTGATTATTATTAACCTACTCTCATTACAAGTATTGGATGAAATATAAATACCTAATCGCAGAAAAAATACTTTGTTCAATAAATTTCATTAATCATAAGATTTATATTTAATGTCAGAAGAAAGCATGCCAGATGTTCTTGTTTTGGGTGCAGGGCCTGCAGGCATGGCAATTGCATCAGCTTTAGGAAAGGAAAAATTAGATGTTGAAGTCCTTTCTCCAAATGGACCAGATGAACCTTGGCCAAACACTTATGGTATTTGGGGTAAAGAAGTTGATCAACTTGGGCTTCAGGATTTACTTGAGTATAGATGGAAGAATACTGTAAGTTTTTTTGGGCATGGCGCTTTAGAAGAACAGGACGACGAGAATAAAGCCACAGAACATTCTCTAGATTATGGACTATTTGATAAGAAAAAGCTCCACAATTTTTGGTTTAATGAATGCAATAAGTCTTTTATTAAATGGCATGAAGGCTTTGCAAACAAAATACATTTTGAAAAATATAAAAGTACAGTAACCACAAAAGATGGCAAGACTTACTCTGCAAGATTAGTAGTAGATGCAACAGGATATGACCCTGTTTTTCTGAAATTAAAATCGTGTGGTCCTTTAGCAGTCCAAACTTGTTATGGGATAGTGGCTAATTTTAGTAAACCTCCGCTTAAAAAAGGGCAGTTTGTATTAATGGACTATAGAAATGACCATCTTAATGAAGAGCAAAAAAAAGAACCACCCACTTTTCTTTATGCAATGGATATGGGGGATGGGAAATATTTTCTTGAAGAGACATCTCTTGGTTTAGTAAATCCTCTAACAATGGAGAATTTAAAAGAGAGACTAGAAAAGAGGCTATCTTATCGAAATATATCTATCACAAGCATGCAACATGAAGAGCTTGGTTTGTTTCTACCAATGAACATGCCAATACCAGATTTCAAACAACAAATACTTGGATATGGTGGTGCTGCTTCAATGGTGCATCCTGCATCTGGATATTTAATTGGTAATGTTTTAAGAAGAGCTCCACTTGTAGCAAAAGCAGTATCAGAAGCAATTAAAAACAAAAATCTTAGTACCTATCATATTGCTAGAAAAGGTTGGGAAACTCTATGGTCAAAAGAATTAATCAGAAAGAAATCACTTTACCAATTTGGATTAGAAAAACTCATGAGGTTTGACGAAAAACTATTGAGAGAATTTTTTGAAAGTTTTTTCCAACTACCTAAAAATCAATGGTATGGTTTTCTCACTGATACATTATCTTTAAGAGAGATTATATATGCCATGTGCATAATGTTTATTAAGGCTCCATGGAGTGTAAAGAAAGGTCTGATGATTATGCATGGTAGAGAATTTAAAATGTTACTTAGGATAATATTTCCAAATATATAGTTTAAAAATGCGAACCATCCTAATAAGTGGAGCTAATAGAGGTATTGGACTAAAGATTGCAAATAGAGAATTAAAAGAAGGAAATAGAATTAGTGTTGGGATAAGAGATCTAGAGTCATTAAAAGGAAGCGTTATTGATCCAAATAAATGGCCAGAAGATAAGATTATAGTCAACCACTATGATGCATTAAAAAAAATTACAGCCGAAAATTGGATAAAAAACACAGCAGATAAATTTGGGGAATTTGATTCAATAATAAATTGTTCTGGAGTATTATCGAAAGTTCCTTTTTTATTTAAAGATGGCGATGAAAAAGATATTTTAAATACATTAAATATCAACTTTTTAGCAATTTGGAATTTATGTAGGCTTTCTTGGGATTATTTATGTGATTCAGGAAGAGGTAGGATAATTGTTTTGGTTTCAATGAGTGGGAAAAGATCCAAAGGGGATTTAGCCGCTTATTCTTCTTCAAAGTTTGCCTTGATGAGCTTATGCCAAACAATGAAAAATAAAGGTTGGGATCAAAACATAAGAATTTCAGCCATCTGCCCAAGTTGGGTTAATACAGAAATGGCCCAAAACATCTCATCCATAGACAAATCAAGCATGACACAACCTGAAGATATTGCTGAGATTTGCTCAACTATTCTAAAGCTACCGACACAATCAGTTCCATTTGAAATTGCCTTAAATTGTAATTATGAAATTTAACCTAAATTGAAAATTAAGTAAGCCATTGAAAGCATTGCAATTGCTATAAATAGACCTTTTATGCGATTAGTTAATAATGAAAAAGGAGATAAATCTTCGGAAAAATACCCCCCAAAACTACCTGTTATAAACAAAACAACCATTGGAATAGATGCCGCTCCAAAAGCATAAGATATGGCTTTTAAAAATCCAAAGTTAAAATAATTTAAAATAAAGGAACTTAATGAAAACAA
>QCNH01000046.1 GCA_003213275.1 Prochlorococcus sp. AG-424-M03
CAAGTTATGTCTATTTGGCCTCTAAATAATCCTTGTTTTGCAGAGTTAGGAAATGCATGATGGTTATTATGCCAACCCTCTCCAAATGTTAATGCAGCAACCCAGGCATTGTTTTTGGAAGAATCACCACTATCAAAAGGTGCTTTACCCCAACAATGTGTTGCGGAGTTTACTAGCCAAGTTATGTGATAAACCACCACAAGTCTCAAGGGAATGCCCCAAAGGACTAAAGCCCAACCTCCAACTCCTAATTTTTGACCTATTGCGTATAAAGAGAGTCCAATAGGGATTTGTAAGAATAAAAAATATTTATTTAGAAATCTATAGTATGGATCTTTAATTAAATCTGCACTTAGTTTTGGAACAGTTTTGAGTGCTTTAACGTCTTTAAACATCCAACCCATATGACTCCACCAAAACCCCTTTTTACTATTGTGATGATCTACTTCAGTATCCGAAAAAGAGTGGTGATGTCTATGTAAACCTACCCAATCTATAGGTCCATGCTGGCAACTTATTGCTCCACAAGTAGCAAAAAAATCTTTCTAGCCATCTTGGAACTATAAACGATCTGTGGGATAACAACCTGTGGTATCCGAGAGTGACGCCCAGACAAGCAGTTACCCAGTAAAAGAATAATAGTGCTACTACTGCAGGGAGACTCCAAAATTTTGGCTGTATAGCTATCAGAGAAAGAATATGAATTGCCACCATGAAAACGATTGTTCCCCAAGTTTTATGTAGCCTGGGAGGATATTTTTTTGAATGTTTGGAAGGTTCCAGTAATTTTTCAGAAAGCTCTATAACTTTTTCAGATGGAACAGGCTTTTTTAATTTTGCTGTTTCTTGGAAAATTACTGAATTCATGATATTGAAATACTATTTTCAAAATTACCGATATGTAATATTATCATACTATAGTATTGATAAGTTTAATTATCTGTGAGTCTAGGATATCGCGATAAATTATCTAAAGGTCGAAGGGCTATGGCTCATTTGATACATCTCTGGCATGAGAGAAATGGTTGGTCACATAGGGTTTTACCATTACTTTCTGAAATTCTTGATTTAGGTAAAGTTCATAATTCACAAATTTCTAATCTTAGGAATGGAAAGTTATCTTCGCCTGGGCCTGAAGTTTTTCTTGCTTTAGCTCAAGTCAATACGATTCTTGATCAAGGGATAGAGAAAATCAGGGATCGTTTAGAAAGTGATCACCCAGAGTTATGGAAATCTTTGCAAGAGTCTGCATTACCCTTAAAAAATGATTCTGGTAATCCATTGTCTGCTGGGGAGTTATTTGAGATATTTTCAGGATTACAATCTCTCCCTTCATCTTTTGACTGGTACATAGAAGATGAAGAAGCTTCTGCTTTAAGTGATGCCCTTTCAGTGCATTTTTGCCAGAATAAGGCTTGGAGATCATGTAAAATTCAGGTAATGGGTTCTTATGCTGTCAATAAATCTACCCGCAGAGAACGTTTTGCTGAGGTAATGGCAGGAATTAGAGACTATACGGCAGAAGAATTAGATGGAGAACTAATTGATTTATATGAGGCTTCAAAAAAACTCTCTTATTTTCAGGGTAGAGGACCTAATGCTTTCCTCGCAGAATTAAGAAATTTAACTTCTGAAAAATAACATGAGTCTTCATAATTAATGACACGAAACAATAACTTAAAACTGGCTGAAAACGCTGTTCTTTCTGTAGAAGAGAGTTTAAGTCAAGTTTTTCAAGAAAGATCCAATCAGGTTTTCCAGAAATTAGAAAATATTTTGACAATTTTTAAGGAAGAAAAAGTTTCTACTAGTCATTTCAATCAATCTTCTGGTAGTGGTCATGGTGATATATCTAGAGAAAAAATTGATGCGGTTTTTGCAAGATTCTTTTTTGCTGAAAAGGCAGCTGTGAGGATGCAATTTGTGAGTGGAACGCATGCAATAAGTTCTGTCTTATTTGGAATTCTTAGGCCTGGAGATGTGATGTTATCTCTTACAGGACAACCATATGACACCTTAGAAGAAGTGATAGGAATAAGGGGAGGAGGTATAGGCTCACTTAAAGATTTTGAGATTGACTATAAGCAAATAAATATCTGTGAGAATTTTGATTCTTTTGAAGAAAAAATTGTTCATTCTTTTCAAGAAAATTCATGTAAATTAGTATTTATACAAAAAAGTTGTGGATATAGTTGGAGAAAATCTCTTACCAATTATGAGATAGAGAGAATTTGTAGTCTGATTCACTCTCTTGATCCTAACTGCATATGTTTTGTTGATAACTGTTATGGGGAGCTTGTTGAAGATAGTGAACCAATTTCTAAAGGGGCAAATATAATTGCTGGATCATTGATTAAAAATTTGGGAGGGACAATCGTTCCTACAGGTGGGTATGTTGCAGGAGATGCAGAGTTGGTTGAGATGGCATGTTCTAGATTAACCTCACCAGGTATTGGTTCATCTGCAGGAATAAATTTTGGACTAGGAAGATTAATTTTGCAGGGTTTGTTTTTAGCACCACAAATTGTTCACGAATCACTAAAAGGTGCTGATATGGTTGCAGCAGTTTTTAAAAATTTGGGATTTAAGGTTTTGCCAGAGCCAGCAACTTATAGATCTGATCTTATTCAGTCAGTAAGATTAAATAATCCTGATTTGGTACAAAAAGTTTGTCAATCTTTTCAAAATTCTTCACCAGTAGATTCTTTTCTTAATGTTGTTCCATCATCAATGGATGGATATGATTCAAAATTATTAATGGCAGGAGGTACATTTATTGAAGGTAGTACAAGTGAATTTTCCGCCGATGCTCCTTTAAGAGATCCTTACAATATTTTTGTTCAAGGTGGTTCTCACATAGCTCACATCAAAATTGCACTAATTCAATTATTATCTGAACTATTAGAGGAAAAATTAATTTCAAAGGATTCTCTACTTTCTTTATCAAGATAATCATGTCTTACCAGTTTCCAGATAACCTTAACTATGCAGATACCCATGAATATGTGTTAGAAGAAAACGGATTTTTAAAAATTGGAGTTAGTGAATTTGCTATAGATCAATTAGGAGATATTGTTTTTGTTGAGTTAGCTGATCAAGGGAAGACTTTAGAGAAAGGTGAGACTTTTGGAACAATAGAATCTGTTAAGGCCGTTGAGGAAGTCTACCTGCCTTTTTCAGGGAAAATAGTATCTGTAAATGAAAGTGTTATTGATAACCCTGAGCTTTTACAGAATGATCCGATTGGAGAAGGTTGGTTAGTCATTTTGGAACCAGAATCAGAAGTATCAATTGCTGATTTGATGACTTCTGAGGAATATCAATCAAAGGTTGTACCAAAATAAGGCAAACTTTTTAAAAAGAGCTATTTTAAAGAAAAATATTTCAATATGACATCCAAATTTGGATCCGATTTGTTTATTGATAGGCATCTGGGGTTAGGACAGAATGATGAGAGAAGTATGCTAAACAAGCTTGGTTTTAATAATATTGATCAATTTATAAAACAAGTTATTCCTGAAGATATTCAGCTTAAAGATAAACCTTCAGAAATATTGCCCCAAGGTTGTTCAGAAATTGAGGCTTTAAATGAATTAGAAGAGATTGCCAAGAAAAATACCAAAATGAGATCACTAATAGGCCTTGGTTATTATGACAATCACATGCCTAAAGTAATCCAAAGACATGTTCTTGAAAATCCTAGGTGGTACACGTCTTATACTCCATATCAAGCAGAAATTGCACAAGGAAGATTAGAAGCTCTATTTAATTTTCAGACTATTGTTTGTGAACTAACAGGTTTCCCTGTCGCAAATGCATCTTTATTAGATGAGGGCACTGCTGCTGCGGAGGCTATGGCCATGAGTTTTGCGGCAAGAAAAAATAAATCTTCAAAAGTTTACTTAGTGGAATCAAATGTTTTTGATCATACTTTTAATGTTCTACAAACCAGAGCAAAACCTTTAGGAATATCCTTAAAACGCTTTACTCAAAGCAACTTTCCTAATCATGATGATGTTTTTGGGATTTTGTTGCAATTACCAGGTAAAAATGGGCAATTATTTGATCCCACATTCTTAATATCCCAAGCCCATAGATCAGAAATTATTGTAACTGCATCTATTGATCCACTGGCACAAGTTTTAATTAAACCAATTTCTGAATTTGGTGTTGATGTAGCAGTGGGTAGTATGCAAAGATTTGGTGTTCCAATGGGTTTTGGTGGCCCCCATGCAGCATATTTTGCTTGTAGTGAAAAATATAAAAGGCTGATACCTGGAAGAATTGTTGGGCAAACTCTCTCTAAAAATGGAGAAAAGTCATTAAGACTAGCATTGCAAACAAGAGAGCAACATATTAGAAGGGAAAAGGCCACTAGTAATATTTGTACTGCTCAATCTTTGTTAGCCATAATTTCTTCTTTTTATGCTATTTATCATGGAGCCATTGGATTAACACAAATTGCTAAGAGATTAGTGGAGTTGAGACTAAATTTAGAATCATGTTTAGCTGATTTAGGTTTTCATATTCCTAATGGGATTAGATTTGATAGTGTTGATGTTTATTCTGAACACTCCCAGATGATCCATAATGAAGCTTTAAAAAATGGGTATAACTTAAGAATTTTGCCGTTGGGATCAACTATTGAAAATTCAACTGGCTTTGGGATCTCTTTAGATGAGCTCAGTAATGAAAAAGAAATCAAAGATATTTTGACTTTCATAGCAACCCTTATAGAAAAAGAAGAAGATTTAGAGCATATAAAATTTGATAAAAGATTTCATCTTGAAGGATTAGCTTTGAGATCCAGTAAATGGATGCAGCAAGATATATTCACAAATAACCAAAGTGAAACTGAATTAATGAGATATATATTCCGACTTGCTGAAAAAGATTTTTCTCTGGTAGATGGAATGATGCCATTAGGAAGCTGTACCATGAAGTTAAATTCTGCAGCAGAGTTAAATCCAGTCTCTTGGGCTAATTTATCTTCTATTCATCCTTTTTCTCCACCAGATCAAACTAAGGGCTATTCAAAAATAATATCTGACCTAGAAAACTGGATAAGTGATATTGTTGGTTTAAAATCAGTTTCTTTTCAACCAAATGCAGGCTCTCAGGGAGAGTTTGCAGGATTATTGGCAATAAATTCTTATTTTGAATCAAAAGGTGAACTTTCAAGAAAAAAATGTTTAATTCCTAAAAGTGCTCATGGCACAAATCCTGCTAGTGCAGTTATGGCAGGATTTGATGTTTTAACGGTTGAATGTGATGACGAAGGAAATATTGATTTTCAAGATTTGTCGATCAAGGTCAAGAAATTTGATAACCAAATAGGAGCCCTTATGTTGACCTACCCCTCTACTCATGGAGTTTTTGAATTGAAAATCAGACAGATATGTGACTTAATTCACTCTGTTGGAGGATTTGTCTATTTAGATGGAGCAAATTTGAACGCTCAGGTTGGATTATGCAAACCAGGTAACTATGGTGTCGATGTTTGTCATTTGAATTTACATAAAACATTCTGCATTCCACATGGAGGTGGTGGTCCAGGAGTAGGACCAGTTGCTGCATCAGAAACTTTAAGCCCATTTCTTCCTACTCATTCTTTAATGGATAATAATTTATCTAATAGTTCCAATTATGTATCTTCTGCCAAGCATGGTAGTGCAAGTATTCTCCCAATAAGTTGGATGTACATAAAAATGGCTGGTCTTAGTGGTTTAAGGAAAGCAACTGCGCATGCAATACTGTCAGCAAATTATATTGCATATTCTTTAAAGAATAAATTCAAGATTCTTTATAAAGGAAAAAATAATTTTGTTGCACATGAATGTATTTTAGATTTTAGAGATTTAAAATCCAAAACTGGTTTGAGTGTAAATGATTTAGCTAAACGATTAATAGATTATAGTTTTCATGCCCCAACTATAAGTTGGCCTGTTCCAGAGACTATTATGATAGAGCCTACTGAAAGTGAAAGTTTGGCAGAATTGGATAGATT
>QCNH01000047.1 GCA_003213275.1 Prochlorococcus sp. AG-424-M03
TGGAATAAGGGAAATGAAAAGCAAAGGTTCGATACCTTCAATAGCAGTCAATAGATATAACTCAGCCTGTCAAAAGAGGATTGCACTTGCAGAAGTAAACAATCTATTAGAGAAATACGAAATTGCTCAGAATGAAATTAAATAATGATGAATAACAGAAAAATCATAAAAGGATACAAAACATTAATATCATCAAGTTTTAATGTAAATACTTCTACAGATAAATTCAATGAAGGTATAATTTTTACTCTTTATTCTGATAAATTTAATTCACTTAAAGTTGGTTTCGCTGAGAATGAAAGGGTTTTAGAAAAAAAATTGTCAAGTGAGGCATTAATTTTATTGGATAAGAAAAAAGGTAATAAGAAAGAGCTATTTTTGTTAATAACAATTTTAAAAGAACTTGGGATCAAATATTCAGACAATCTTTATTTCAAATACTCTATTTCTTTAATGAGACATTTATCTATTTTAGGTTGGCCAGTTGGAAAATCACTTTACAAACAAAGAAAGATAAGAAAAGAACTTCTATGTGCATAAAGCTAAATTTAATCGCACTCTAAAGTTTCTCTGGTATCTCTATTTGTGAATGGATTAGTACCAGAAGCACTTTCACAAAATTTCCTAACAATATCTTTTGGCAAAAAAAACATTTGTAAAGTCTGCGCCTTGTATTGTTACATTTTCAAACTGTGTACTATATGCAAAAGAATCCTCCAAGTTAGTATTTGATAAATCTGTTCCATCTAACACAGCTGAGTCTAAAGTTACTTCTCTTAAATTGGAGTTACTTAAATTAGTATTTTTCAATTTTGCTCCATATAAAGTCGCATTTTGGAGGTCACAGCCTGACAAATTTGCATCTTGTAAATCAGTTAAATAGAAAGTTGCTCCATTTAAATTAGATCCAGAAAAGTCAGCTCCGAGAAGGGATTGTTTACCATAATCCAATGCAGCGAAGCTTCTAGAAGGAAGGGTTAAAACAATAAAAAACACAGTTAAAATTATAAATCTCATTTTTTTAAGTAGGATTTCAATAAAATTCTAACTTCTTATGCAGAAATCTAAAAATTAATTATTTACTGAATGCTATATTTATTGAAATAAGAATCACTAACGAGATTTTGGATATAAACCCTTATGATGCAATTGTTGTTGGTTCTGGGGCTACGGGAGGAATAGCAGCACTTACATTGGCAGAACAGGGGATAAAAGTTTTAGTAATAGAAGCTGGACCAAACATTAAAAGGCTTGAGGCTAGCAATTATGAGCCAAAAAGCACATTAAAAAGATTATCAGGAGTTTTAACAAAAAAACATGCCAATCAATGCCAACATCCAGGTTATTGGAAAAATAATCCTGATTTATATTCAAATGAATTAAAGCATCCTTATGACCACCCCAATAAAAAGCCCTTCCTTTGGACTCAAGGTAAGCAATATGGAGGGAGATCCTTAACGTGGGGAGGTATAACATTAAGACTTTCCTCAGAAGATTTTCATCCAGCTAAAAAAGACGGATTCGGACCAAACTGGCCTATTTCATACGATGAACTATCCCCTCACTATGATTTCGTTGAAAGTTTCTGTGGAATCTATGGACGAAAAGATGATATTAAGGAAGTTCCAAACGGCAAATATATTGGTGAAATCCCTCTTACAGAAAACGAAAATGTTTTTGGCTGCAAAGTTAAATCAAAATTAAACTATCCATTCATCCAATCAAGAGGATTTGACCGTAATTCGTCAGTAAAAGATAAAAAATGGCCAAAATCTTCTAGTATAGGAAGCACTTTTAAAAAAGCTTTAGATACTGGCAATGTTCAAATAATCTCTAATCATTTAGTGGAGTCTTTTGAAATCAACAAAAAAACTGAGCTTGCATCAAAACTAACGATCGTAAACCTAGAAAATGGATTCAAAGAAGAATTAAATTGTGATTTAATTCTTCTTTGCGCATCAACAATTTCAACACTGAGAATACTATTGAGCTCAGAATATAAATCAAATTCCTCAGGGTTTAAAGATAATTCTGGGAAATTAGGTAAATACCTCATGGACCATATATCTATTTGTAGATTTTTTTCAGTCCCAAAAACAAAAAACTCAGAAAAACCATTAGATAATCCTCCCGATCTTTCTGGAGCAGGGAGCTTCTTTATTCCATTTGGTTCAAATTTACCAAAAATTGACGACATAAATTTCCATAGAGGTTATGGAATTTGGGGGGCAATTGATAGATTAGGGATACCTAAATTTTTGCAAAAAGCCCCAAACTCATCCATTGGCTTTCTTATCGCCCATGGAGAGGTCCTTCCTAGAGAGAAAAACTCAGTTACTCTCTCAAGCAAAACAGATGAATGGGGTATCCCAATTCCCTACATTGAATTCGAATGGAGCGAGAATGAATTAAATATGGCAAAACATATGGAACACACAATAAGAAAAGCAATAGAAGCTGCAAATGGAGAAATAAAAAATATTAATGAACTAATGAATATCCCATTAGGGGGGTTATTTACAAAAAATTTGATCGCACTTTCAAATAGTCCTCCACCTCCCGGATATTACATTCATGAAGTAGGGGGGGCCCCAATGGGAATTAATGAAGAAAATAGCGTAGTTGATAAATTTAATAGATTATGGAGATGTAAAAATGTACTTGTACTAGATGGAGCATGCTGGCCCACATCATCTTGGCAGAGCCCAACACTTACAATGATGGCCTTAAGTAGAAGAGCCTGTTTAAATATTAAAAAGACTTAGAAGGTGTAAATAATTGATTTAAATATATCTCTGAGACAGAATTATCTGTGCATCCGTTTTGAACGAGAAAAGTAGCTAATGCTGAATTTATAAGCTTATATTGATCCCAAGTTGGATTACTTAATACGAAATCTTTCATAGTGTTATAAAGAATTTCTGAAAGCTCTGTTTCTAAAGAGACTTTTTTGGAAGAGGACTCGTCGAGTTTCTTATCAGTTAAATTTGATTGGCTGATTTGATCCATAAGTTTATATTTTTCTGCATAAACATAATTATATTTTTTTCATTAAAAGTCAAAAAAAATTTGTCAGCAAACTTTTTAAATTATCAAATGAGACTCATGTTATAAAGTGGTTTTTTAAAAAACCTACTTTTTAAACAAGGAAATTGATTAAATCTTAAAGAAAAGTCAACAATAATGTTGAAGTCCTGTTTTTTTTTAAAAATACTGGCATTTCTAATCCAATGTGGATTTGGACGTGGAAAACAGCCTGTAAATTGTGGAAAATCTAGCTCAAAATACTTTCAAGATTTTATATTAAGAATACTTATATATACTGAGTCTATTAAGACTTAGTCGAGAAAGAGACAGGTGATTCAGTTATTTTCAATTGATTTTCTTAAGATTTGATCTTCATTAAGCAAGCGAAGTGTAACAGGTCCTAAGGGGTGTTTTGAATTTGGATAAATACTATGGTGATGGTGATGGTGATGGTGATGGTGATTATTCTCATGTTGATGAGCCTCCACAGATTCATGTTCTTGGTAATCACCTTCTACTAGATTTTGTTTTTCTTGCTCATCAGTTGGGGTTTGACTCTGTATTTCGCAAGCACCATTACATTCAGGATCACATAAATCACAGCTTATCCCCAACCCCTCCACATGGTCATGATGACTTTCTTGTGCCATCCCAACTTCTTTTTCAAAACCATATAAATTTGATCTATATTTACAAGTGGAGCAATTCATAAAATTCTTACCCTCGTCATTAAGAATCTCTTCAATCCTTTCTACAAAAGTTTCCACCACATAAGACTGTGATGAGAGATATTTTGCATGTATAAATGAAATATGTGGATTATTAATCGCAACTAAATCACTTTGCCTTTTGATTCTAGTAACAAGCACCCCTGAGAAAAGGAAATAAGGGAAGATAATTATATTTTTATAACCAAGTCTCACAACATTTTTCAAGCCAGGTTCAACTAGAGGGAAAGTTACACCAGAAAAAACTGTTTCCCCCCACCCTAAACCAATTCCCTCTACGATCATTCTCGTAATTTTTGAAACATTGGAATTTGCATCTGGGTCAGAAGAGCCTCTACCAACAACAACTAATAATGATTCTTCAGGTTTGAGAGTACTATTTTGTTTAAATACATTTTTTACTCTTTCACAAGCCGCACTAATCATTAAATTATTAATACCTAATTCTCTTCCATAAATTATTTCAATACCTGTTTTACTTGAATAATTCATAAGCAAGCTAGGTATATCATTTTTTACATGGCCAGCGGCAAAAAGCATTGCCGGTATTGCAATTACTTTTTTTATAGAAAGATCTCTTAATTTCTCTAGAGCATCTACAAGTGAAGGTTTGGCAAATTCCAAAAAACCATATTCAACTAATATGTTTGGATATCTTTTTTGGATGAGTTTAGTTAATTCTTGGAATTCGGTAATGGCTAGTTTATTTCTACTACCGTGTCCACAGATAAGAATCGCGACTTGATTATTTAACTTCGAATCTAAGTTATCCAAAATTAAGTTATTACTTATACCATAATAGTAAAGAAGAATATTCAGTAGTGAAAAAAAATAATAACTTGCTTGAAATTCCAAATATTAACTCCAAGGACGCAAAAATTAAGGAATTAATTTATGACGTTGATGATTCCTTATTTAATAAAGTTAATTATTCTAAAAAAGAGTTGGAACATCTTTGTGTATGCAGTGGAGGTACGACTTCTAGCTGTGCTAAAGATGGGTTTACTACTCTTGATCTAAGAAAAAATTACAGCAAAATTCACTTTGATAAAGAAAGCAAGTTAGTAACAATTGGAGGTGGAGTAATAATGGGAGATCTAATTAATCATTTAGAAAAACATAATCGAAGTTTTCCTATTGGACTTTCTAAACTCCCTGGAGCAGGTTATATACTGACTGGTGGAGTAAGCCCACTCAGTAGAGCCCACGGATTAGCAATTGATAATATTGAATCAATAAAGGGATTCTTGGGTAATGGCAAATTTATCTCTTTAAAAAAAGATCAAATAAGTCCAGGGAAACAATTGATTTGGGAAGCAATTAAAGGAGCCGCACCCTTCTTTTCGATAATTACTGAAATAGGTCTTAAGACTATCCAATCTAATCCTATTGAGATTATTGAAGGATTTGTAAATCTCAATGAACTTTCAGAAATAATTAAATTATCTGAGGGATTTCCAGAAAATATTAGTCTTCAATGGATATATGCCCAAAAAATTTACATATATATATTTGCTGAACTCAAAAATTATTCAGAAGATAAAAGAACAAAAGAATACTTAATACTTTTAGAAAAGTTTCCTGCTCTAGAAAAAAATTTTTATGAGAACTTTAACGTAATAAATTTCTTCCCAAAGGAATTAGATTTATATGAACTGAATGCAAATAACCATTCTGAGGTTATCAGTCTTCTTGGAGAAGATTTAGAAAATGATATTCCAATTTTTATAAAATGTTTGAACGAAATAATGGACAATAAACCTAATAATTCTTGTTATATTGCTTCTCAACAACTGGGTTGTAAAACTAAACAGTTAATTCATGGCTCAAGCTTCTTTGTCCATAGAAATAGTACTTGGAAACCATGGATATATGCATCATGGAAAAAACATGATCTTCAAGAAAGAAAAGTTGTGATGGACTGGATGTATAACTCATGGAGTATACTAAAAAGGTTTTTTCCAAATATTCACTTGGCCCAATTGCATAATCATTTAAATTCTCATAGGGAAGAACTTACATTAGCTTTCGGTAATAGAATTGATGAATTAAAAACTTTAAAGAATATTTTTGATCCACAAAATATTTTGCCACCTTTATAAGGTAACTTC
>QCNH01000048.1 GCA_003213275.1 Prochlorococcus sp. AG-424-M03
AGGAAAAAGAGGTACTAAAGTTAAGCTTGAAATTCTTAGAGGTTCTAAAACCTTCTTTAAGATTTTATCGAGAGAAAAGATAGAAATAAAATCTGTTTCAAGTAAAGTCAATCAAACCAAAAACGGTTTATTAATTGGCTACGTAAGAATTAAACAATTTAATGCAAATGCATCAAGGGAGACGAGAGATGCTATTAAAGATTTAGAAACAAAAAAAGTCGCAGGATATATACTCGACTTAAGAAGTAATCCTGGAGGCTTATTAGAATCAAGCATTGATATCTCTAGGCATTTCATTAATAAAGGGATAATAGTAAGTACCTTAAGTAAAGATGGTTTAAAGGAAATAAAAAGAGGAAATGGGCAAGCTTTAACAAAAAAGCCCTTAGTTGTATTAGTTAATGAGGGTTCTGCCAGTGCTAGTGAAATAGTTTCTGGTGCGATAAAAGATAACAAAAGAGGAAAATTAGTAGGGAAGAAAACTTTTGGGAAAGGTCTAGTTCAATCTATGAGAACTTTAGTTGATGGCTCAGGGCTAACTGTTACAGTAGCTAAGTATTTAACTCCGAACGGCACGGATATAAATAAATCTGGAATTGTTCCAGACATAGAAGTAAAAATGAATATCAACCCTATTCTTCAAAGAGAGATTGGCACTAGAAAAGATAAACAATATAAAGCAGGTGAAAAAGAGCTAATAAATATAATTACAATGAAAAATCAGATAAGTCAGTTTAACCCTACCACTTCAAACCTGAATGCATTCCTAAAGATTAATAAGGACAATAAAGTATTTTCATTAAATTAATTAATTACTCATATCCAACATTCTCTTTATTGGGACATAGGCTTTTCTTATTATTTCTGGGTCAAGTTCTATAGATGGGGAATTGTTTTTCAAACAATTAAGAATTTTTTCTAATGTATTTAACTTCATATATGGACACTCGTTACATTTACAACCTTCTATGTCTGGAACTTCAATAAAGATTTTATTAGGTTCTTTCTTCTTCATTTGATGAATTATTCCAGGTTCAGTTAATACCATGTAAGTTTTAGATGGATCTTTAGTGACGAAATCAAGCAATTTACTGGTTGATCCAATAAAGTCCGATAGAAGAAGTAAATTTTGGCTACATTCAGGATGAGCGATGACTTTTGCTCCTGGATTTTGGTATTTTAATTTTAATAGAGCTTCTTCACTAAATGATTCATGAACAATGCAGCTCCCAGGCCATAATTTTAGATTTCTTCCTGAATTTTTTTGTACCCATCTCCCGAGATTCTGATCTGGTGCAAAGATTATCTTTTTATCTTCAGGTATCTTATTAACTAATGCTACTGCATTACTGCTTGTACATATCAAATCACTTTGTGCTTTTACTTCCGCAGTGCAATTTATGTAACTTACTACAAAGTGGTCTGGATTCTCTTCCCTGAACTTTTGAAATTTATCTGAGGGACAATCGTCTGCTAATGAGCATCCTGCATCTATATCCGGTAATAAGACTGTTTTATTTGGGCTAAGTATTTTTGCAGTTTCGGCCATAAAGTGTACCCCGCAAAAAATAATTATATCTGCATCATTATTTGCTGCTTTTCTAGATAGATCTAATGAGTCTCCAATAAAATCTGCAATTTCTTGAATCTCTGGAGCTTGATAATAGTGCGCCAAAATAATGGCATTAGCTTTTTTGCAAAGCTCTTTTATTTCAGAAATCAAATCCTCTTCTTTTTGAATGGATTTCTGTTTTTCAGTAGAAGTTATACTGGCCAGGATTTAGAATATCTCTAAATAGATTATATGCCTTTAAACAGAAAAAACTCTGACAAATTTAAAAATTGCTATTGTTGGTGACTGTCATGGTCAATGGTCTGAATTAGACTTGAAAGTTTTATCGATTATTAAACCAAATATTGTTTTATTTGTTGGTGATATTTCTGATGGAAGTGTCAAGATACTTAAAAAAATAAATGAGATCAAAATTCCAACTTTTGTGATTTTAGGTAATCATGATAGAGGTAAGGATTCTACAGGTGAAATTCTTTCGAAGCAGATACGTGTTCTTGGGGGGAAATATTTTGCATGGGATTTGAATGTTTTTAATAATCAAATAAATTTACTATCTGCAAGACCATGTAGTTCTGGTGGTGGTTATTATCTTTCAAAAGAAGTTAAAGGAGTTTATGGGCCGATCACTGAACAAGATTCAATAAATAAAATTATCAAATGTTCAGAAAATACTATTAAAGATTTACCTTTAATAATTATGTCTCATGCTGGCCCTTCGGGTTTAGGCTCAGAAGCTAAAAGTATTTGTGGGAAAGACTGGAAATTACCTGCTTTAGATTGGGGGGATAGAGATTTATCTGTTGCTATTTCACAAATACAAAAGAAAAGAAATGTTGATCTTGTGATTTTTGGTCATATGCACAATCGGCTTAAAAGAAATCTTGGTTTCAGAGAAATGTTTAAAATTGATAGTAAAGGAACCTCTTATTTAAATACTGCTGTAGTTCCAAGATATAAAACTGATGAAGAGGGGAAATTACTAATTAACTTTTCGTGGATTGAATTTGAAAAAAAGAAATTAAGACATGTTTCTCATCGATGGTATTCAGAGTCTGGTGAAATTTGTGAAGAAGATATCCTTTTTTAGGATTGAATTTTTTTGATCATATTTCTAAGTATTTTTGGGGTTTTCATATCTTGAAAATAATGTTTGAGATAAAATATAACCCCCAATTACTGCGGCTGCAAAAGCTAAACCATTTTTAAATAAGGGTAATAAATCATTTGTTCTGGATATTATCGGTGCCAAACCAAAAATTCCAAATAACATTCCCCATAAAGGAGAAAGAAGAGCTAAAAATCCAATTGATATGACTTGACCTGCTTTTCTTGGTGCAGATGCGAAACCTGCTACTAAACCTCCAAGAATAGAGGTACATAAAGTCCATATATATTGCTCTTTGGGTAGACCTGGGACAACTTGACACCCTCCTCTCTCAAGGCAAATCTTTACTGAATTAATTGCATCTAAAACTGCGCCATCTTCACCATGATCTTTTACATAATATTGATTACCAAATCTTGTTTGAAGTTCAACCCAAAATAATCTTGGCATAAAATTAAAATAAGCCTCTCCGACATTAAAGTTTAGGAGATTACCACCTCTAGGATCTGCGACTACTAATAAACTTGTCTCATCTAAATCCCAATAGTCCTTAATTGCGCTACCAGGAGAATTCTCAAACTGAGATAGATATTTAATTTTCCATCCACTTTCAATTTCTAACTTGTTGAGCTTATCCTCTAAAGATTTTTTCTGATTAGGGCTTAATGTTTTAGCTAAATCAATTACAGGTGTTTTTTCTTCTGGTAGAAGATTTGGATTATTTATAGCGAAAACAGTTTTTTGTGAAATTAAAACTACTATAGATAGAAATATTCCTAATAAAAAGTTAATCTTTGAAGGCATTAAAAAGTTTTTGTCTTTTTATATTTTCGCCGATGAATAGCTTACCCGTGAATAATCCAGATTGGTTAGTAAACAAAATAACAAAAATGGGTGGGACTATAAGTTTTTATGACTATATGGATTTTAGTTTAAATGATCCTATCAATGGTTACTATGGCAGCGGTAAAACTGAGTTAGGCTCTCAAGGCGATTTTGTTACATCACCCTCCTTATCAGATGATTTTGCTTTTTTTGTTGGGAAACAAATAGAAGAGTGGCTGATTCAGTTGAAAAGTAGTTTTTTCTCTAATCAAAAAATATCTGTAATTGAATTTGGAGCTGGAGATGGAAGCTTTATGAGTGGACTAATTAAATATTTATTGGGAATTAGTAATGAGTGCTTGGAAGGAGTTACCTTCGTAATTATCGAACCTAATAAAGGGATGGTAGAAAAACAAAAAAATAAATTGGAGGAATTATTAAACTTAGGTATTGATATTCTATGGAAAAGTTTGGAAGAATTTGAGGAAAATAATCTCATTGGAATAGTTATAGCAAATGAGGTTTTAGATGCTTTGCCGGTAGAGAGAATAACCTTTTCAAAAGGAAAACTATTTAGACAAGCAGTATCTATAGACAAAAGATCTTATAAATTATTTTTTGATAAAATGCCAATTACAGGTGCATTGGGAAAAAGTATAGAACTTGCCAAAAGTGAATTAGGAATAACTATTCCGCCTGAAGATGCCCTTGAAGGATGGACGACAGAATGGCATGTAGATAACTCTGAATGGTTAAAAAAGCTTTATGGAAAAATTAATAATGGTATTTTGTTGATAATAGATTACGCTAAAGCAGCTAAAAAATACTATACCGCTAAGAATTCTAATGGGACCATAGTTTCTTATAAAAATCAAAAAATGATGAATAATGTCTTAGATTTCCCTGGAAATTGTGATTTAACATCTCATGTCTGCATAGAAACATTAATTAATGATGCTGAGACTATTGGCTTTAATAGTATTGGAATAACTAAACAAGGAGAGGCTTTGTTGGCACTTGGATTGGCAGAGAGACTTTATGGAATTCAGAAAGAATTTAAGGAGGATTTATCAAATGCCCTTTTAAGAAGAGAGGCATTACTGAGGCTGGTTGATCCTAGGTGTCTTGGTGATTTTAAGTGGTTTGTTTTTAATAAGTTTAAGGAGAAGAAATTGAATATAAATTCAACATGCTTGCGTTAAGAAAAAAACTTTAAAAATAATGAATTTTCTACATCGTTAAAAATATCAACATCACCAATTTCTTTCGGTAAGATGAATCTCATTTTGCCGTCACGAACTTTTTTGTCGCCCATAAGTATTGTCAGAACATCTTCTTTATTTATTTTGGGGATCTCGGTAGGAAGATCATAACTCTCTAAAAGATTCTGCTGTCTCTCTAATTCTTCTTTAGACCACAACCCTTTTTCAATTGCTATTTTCCCCGCAATATTCATCCCAATTGATATCGCCTCACCATGTAAGAATTGGCCGTATCCACATAAATTTTCAATAACGTGACCAAAAGAATGACCATAATTTAATATTGCTCTAATACCATTTTCATGTTCGTCTTGGGAAACTATATGAGACTTTGTTGTAATGGAACTATTAATTATTTGAATTAAATATTCATTTTTGAGATTTATAAGTTCATTCTTGTTCTTTTCAATTTCTAAGTATTCGAAAAGTTCTTTGTCTCTTATGACTCCGTATTTTATAACTTCAGCCATGCCAGCATTGAATTCTCTTTTGGGCAGACTCTTTAAAGTTTCTGGATCAATAAAAACAGCTTTAGGTTGATTGAAAGCTCCAATTAGATTTTTGCCTTTAGGATGATTCACCCCTGTTTTTCCTCCCACGGATGAATCAACCATTGATAATAATGTTGTTGGAATTTGAATATATTCGATACCTCTCAGCCAAGTCGCAGCAGCAAAACCGCTGACATCTCCCACAATTCCTCCTCCAAGTGCAATAATTATTGAATTTCTTTCTAAACCAAATTCAAATGCAACATCATATATTTCACTTAAAGTTTTCAAGTTTTTATGTGATTCTCCAGCTTTGATAATGAATATTTGGGCCTGAAAATTATTATCTTTTAAGTGCTTTAAGAATTTTTCTCCATACAAATTTGATATTTCTTTATTTGAAATAACAAGTA
>QCNH01000049.1 GCA_003213275.1 Prochlorococcus sp. AG-424-M03
TGAGATCTCCAAGCGGTTTTTGAACTATTTACATCAAAATTTTCAGGGGGAGGGACATCTCCCTTTTCTTTATCTCTTTCAATTTCACTAATAATTCTATGAACAGTATATTCAGGATGGCCTAAATGCATAAGTTGTTTCTGATCATTAGATTCAAATATTGTATATCCGACGTTTTCTCCATATGCCAATAAATTTAATTTCCCTTCTTTTTGAGCCTTCTCCATCTCCATATCTGGTAATCCTGCAAATCTACTTTGAGGACAAATAAATTCATCATCTTGTGTTCCCATCAATGGATGTCCAGGAACAAGACTTTTTAAAGGGAATACCCCAAATAATTTCCTATCAAAAACTTTCTTATCAACACCGGCCAAATAAGCCAGTGCAAAACCAGCCCAACATAACCCAAGAGTACTCGCACAAGAGTTTCTAGCTTCATTTACAATTTTCACAAATTCATCCCAATACTTAACTTCCTCAAAAGCCAAGTGCTCAATAGGTGCTCCAGTAATAATAATTCCATCTAAAGGTTCTGGATTATTTGCCTCTTCCCAGGTTATATATAAATTTTTTAAATGATTAAGATCCCATGTTTTATAAGAGTGAGTTTTAAGCTTTATCCAAACTGGCTCTATTTGAAGAGGAGATAAACCAAGTGGATGAAGTAAATTAAATTCATACTGCTTTCCAAGAGGCATGATATTCAAAATACCAATCCTAAGAGGACGTATATCCTGTCTTTTTGCCAATTCTGGTTCGATCCAAGATATATGATTTTTCTCAACATCACTTATCTTGTGATAGTTGCTAGGAATTATTAAAGCCAATAAATCTCCTTTCCTATGTGATTTGTGAAAGTGCCTGTTCGAAATCTGCTTTTATATCATCAATATGTTCAATTCCTACAGATACTCTTACCATCGTGGGAGTAACACCTGCAGATAATTGTTCTTCTTCAGATAATTGCTGATGAGTTGTTGAAGCTGGATGAATAACTAAAGTTTTTGAATCTCCAACATTAGCAAGGTGACTTGCTAGTTTTAAGGAATCAATAAATTTTACGGCATTTTCATAACCGCCATTTAAAGAGAACATAAGCATGCAACCCATTCCCCTTCCAGTAGTATATTTTTTGGCACTTGAGTAATATGGATCAGATTCTAGGCCAGGATAATTAACACTACTTACATTAGAATTAGAATCTAACCATTTTGCTAATTCAAGAGCATTAGAAGTTTGTCTTTCTATTCTTAAACTCAGAGTTTCCAAACCCTGCAATAACAAGAAAGAATTAAAAGGACTTTGAGCTGATCCCCAGTCTCTAAGGCATTCAAGTCTTGCTCTCAACGCAAAAGCAATGTTTCTATTTTCAGGTACTCCCAAAGATTTGCAGATATCACTCCCAAAACCAAAAGCATCCCAATGAACAAGTCCATGATAAGCAGCGCTTGGCTCACTCATTAATGGGAATTTACCATTTCCCCAATCAAAGGTTCCTGCATCAACAATAACCCCTCCAATACTAGTTCCATGTCCACCGATCCATTTCGTTGCACTTTCCACCACAACATTGGCTCCAAAATCAATTGGTCTTATTAAAGCGCCACCAGCACCAAGGGTATTATCCACTATTAAAGGAATCCCATTTTCCTTTGCCAAGTTAGAGAGTCCCTCAAAATCAGGAATGTTGAACCGAGGATTTCCCATAGATTCGACATATATTGCTTTTGTTTTATCGTCAATTTTATTTCTAAAACTATCAATGCTATCACCATCAGCAAACTTAACTTCTATTCCTAATCTTGGAAATTGTACTTTAAATTGATTGTATGTCCCACCATATAGAAAAGATGTAGAGACAAAATTATCCCCTGCTGTCATACAGTTCACGATTGCCAAGAATTGAGCAGCTTGACCTGAAGATGTTGCGAGAGCTGCCATTCCTCCTTCCAAAGCTGCCATCCTTTTTTCAAAGACATCTGTGGTGGGGTTCATAAGTCGAGTATAAATATTTCCAAATTCTTTTAATCCAAAAAGATTTGCTCCATGCTCGGCATTATCAAAGACATAAGAACTAGTTTGATAAATGGGTACTGCTCTAGAATTTGTAGTTGGATCAGGTACTTGGCCAGCATGTAACTGAAGAGTTTCGAATTTTTGGTTGCTCAAAATTTTTAAATATTCCTATTATCTATTTAACTTAAAAAACTCCAAAAAAAAAACAAAAAAAAGATAAATATTTATAAATCCTTTTTTAATGAAGGGTAATTATCTTTCATATACAAACTCAAATCCTTTTTTATCATAGATCTTAGTTTCTCAATGTTTGCAGAATCAATTATTGGAAAAGTTTTATTAGCCTCAGGATCTTTTTCAGTAATTGATTTCCAATTCTTACCAACATCTTTTTCAGAGTTGTTTAAAGCCTCATCAAAATTGAAACACTCATCATTGTTATTAGCGTCAAATTCGCTAAAAGCTTTTTTTATGAGCTCTTTTCTATTTTCAGATAGATTCTTTGCTTTTAAAGTATCTGGAAGACCCATAACAGGTTGTAATTCCTTGAGAAGTTTTATTTCCTCTTCAATTAAAAGTGTCCAAACACCATATTTATTTTTTGGAAGATTAGAACTACTAAAAATATTAATTTCATCAAGGTAAAAATTCAACCATAAATAATATGATTTTTCTTCAATAGTTTTTTTAACGGATATCTTTTTGTTTTGTATCTTTGGGAGTAACTTATCTGCTTTCTTCAAAAACTGTCTGTCTTCTCTTTCTAAATTTATTAATCCCCATCTTTGACTGTATTCCCATAAATCTTCGTATCTTGATAAGTCTTCTTGATTCCAACCAAGAGCTTTCAGTTCATGAGAACGATGTGATAATTCCTTTTTCAAAAAAAACCTTTTAAAACCATAATAATTCTAACCTCGTAATCAAGATTAGTAAATAAATGAAGAACTTAGCTTTTTAGTAAATTAAAAAAATAATCAATTATTAAAATAACTATTAATAATTTTTAAGACATTAACATAGCTCGGATTTTTTTTTGGAATTTTATAATTATATTCAATTTTTTTAAGATCATTTTCCTCTTTGTCAAGAAACAATTTCTTGCATAGGTTGTCAATATCATTAAGAATATAACCTCCTTTTAATTTTTCATTTAGTTCTAAGGAAAATTCAGATTTCACAGATTCTTGGCAAAAATTAGTGATTTCTTCTGAACTAATTAAAACCTTATAAATTTCTTTTTTTTCTTCTGAATTAGCATTAAAGCATAAATAAATAAGATTAATCATTGAACAATTATTATTTTTGATTTTGAATTCTTTATATACATCTGGCCAAAATTTTAAGGATTTTAGCCCTTCTAAACCTCCTTGACTGAGAGAGTAATTATTACACCAACTTACAAATTCTGAGACATCTTTTGGACATCTTTTGAGTTGCAACAGCATATCTGATAAAACTTGTCCTGCTTGAAAATTTCGTGTTGGTTTGCCTTTAGTTGGTAGAGTCATACTCCCTAAAACATCAGCCTTAACAGCATTTAGTTGAGAAAAAGTATAATCACCTTTTTCACAAAAATTATCATTAATAATTTCCTTTGCACTAATTATTTCTTCACCATAACCAAGTTCTTTTAATGAAAGATATTTTTTCTCTAATTTATTTTCTTTTCTAACTTGTAATGATACTGATGCAGCCTGGTCTAAACATTGAGTTAACAAAATCGTATTAATGGTCGGCAACATTCCTGGCTTATCGGAATGAAAGTTATTTACAAAGCCTGCAAATATGGATGAGATATTTTTTATTGATTTTATATATTGACATTCAATATTATGAACTCCAGGAGAAACTTGAATTTTCGGTGACAATTGATTCAAAATGCGAGCTCCTATTAGGGCAGTAAATGCATCAGGATGGCAGAAATTTGCCGTAAAACTATCATTAGGATTTCGCAGAGCTCCGTGACGATGAAATCCTGTAAAAAAAGCTAAATTTGGATATTTATTACAGAGAATAAAAGGGGTTTTATTTTTATCATCAATACAAAAAGAACCGACAAGACAGCAAAGGATCACATTTTCTCTTTTCAAGGTTTTCCTGAGTTCTAAAGCATCTTTTACATCATCTTGTATATGATTACTGTTTGAAGCGAGAATAACCATGTCAGCTTCCAAGAGGAGGTCTTTTAGATCAAAAGACTTTCTTTTTCCCTCTAAAGAATAATGTCCCATTCTCTTAATCTTCTCAATAATCTCATTATCCATATCTGAAAGAACATCATTTGAGAAAGCACCTAACAAATCTCTACCTTTCCTAGGAGCTAAAAGAATATTATTTGTTTTTCCATGCATAGCGCAGTTGTATGCTAAAGATGCAGGATATAAACCAACACTATAAAATCCAACTTTGCTATTCTCTATATCTTTAATCAATGAATAAAAATATTTTTGATCATTTATGTTTTCTATAAAATTATTCATTTTTGGAAATTTTTGATAATTTTTTTTAATTCTTTACTCATACCAACATTTTTCTACATTAAAGCAATTTTTGACCATGGCAAATTATTTATTGTAAATATTGAATTTTTTAATTTATAATTTCTATAAAAATAGAAATTAATTAAAAGAGAAATAATTATAAATATGGAATATATGGCAAATAATCTGAAGCTACAAAAACAATTAACTTCTTCTAACAATATCTTATTTATTCAAGACATTGACGGAGTTTGTATCCCTTTAGTTAAAGATCCAATGACTAGAAAATTAGACTCAAAATATATCTATGCAGCCAAATCATTAGCAGAGGAATTTTTTGTACTAACTTGCGGAGAACATGAAGGGCCAAGAGGGGTAAATAGAATAATAGAGAAAAGTTTAAGAAGCTCCATTGAGCCAAAAAAGAAAGAACTTTATCTAAGAGGCTTGGCAGCCTGTGGAGTTGAATATCAAGAAAATAATGGTGAAATAAGTTTTGAAGGAGTTTCAAAAAAAGAACTAGATTTTCTATCTAAAGTTCCTAGTTTAATAAAACCAAAATTTGATTTAATAGTTAAGAATATTTTCCCTGAACTGGACCAAAAAGATATCAATTTTCATGCCTCAAAATCAATATGTCAAACACGCTTCTCTCCAACTATTAATTTCAATAGTCTTTTTGAATTAACAACAAATGATTATGAAAAAAAAACTCTTGTCCAAATTAGTTTTGAAAAAATGATGAATGAAATTATATACCAGGCAGAAAAGGAAGGCCTCAAAGACTCATTTTTTCTACATATTTCGCCAAATTTAGGTAATGAAAATGATAGCGAAATAATAAAACTTTCTACTAAAAATGATATTGGATCAACCGACATTCAATTACTTATTAAAGGAGCAGTTAAAGATTCTGGAGTTTTATTTCTTTTAAATAAATTTATTGAGATTAAAACTGGCAAAGCTCCTTTTGGAAGTAATTTCAATTTTAGAAATTCGCCAAAATCTATTAGAGAAAAAATTGATTTATGCAAAAGATCTATTCACATAAGCGATATGCC
>QCNH01000050.1 GCA_003213275.1 Prochlorococcus sp. AG-424-M03
GGAAAATAAAGAAAAAAATCCAAATGTAGAAAATGTTGTAATTATAGGTTCAGGGCCTGCAGGTTATACAGCTGCAATATATGCCGCCAGAGCAAATCTCCAACCTTTGCTCGTAACAGGATTTAATTCTGGTGGAATTCCTGGAGGTCAATTAATGACTACAACATTTGTTGAAAATTATCCAGGTTTCCCGGATGGAGTACTAGGTCCTGAATTGATGGATCTAATGAAGGCTCAAGCAGAAAGATGGGGTACGAATTTATACGAAAGTGATGTAGTCTCAATTAATACTGATTTACATCCCTTTGAATTAAAAACTTTAGACGGGACTATAAAAGCTAACTCAATTATTATTGCTACTGGAGCAAGTGCAAATAGATTAGGCGTTATAAATGAAGAAAAATACTGGAGTAAAGGAATAAGTGCTTGTGCAATTTGCGATGGAGCAACCCCACAATTTAGAGATGAAGAATTAGCTGTTATAGGAGGAGGGGACTCTGCATGCGAAGAAGCAGCATACCTCACAAAGTATGGGAGCAAAGTACATTTGATTGTTAGATCAGAAAAATTAAGGGCTAGCGCAGCAATGGTTGATAGAGTAAAAGCTAATGCAAAGATAGAAATCCACTGGAACACAAAAGTAGAGAAAGCTAAAGGCTCTGAATGGCTTGAGAAAATAGAAACTATTCACTCTCAAGAAGGTAAAGGGGAAATCAATATAAAGGGTCTTTTTTACGCGATAGGGCATACACCAAATACAAAGTTTTTAGGCAACAAAATTGATTTAGATAACAAAGGATATATTTCTTGCAAATCAGGAAGACCAGAAACGTCTATTGAAGGCATTTTCGCAGCAGGTGACGTTGTTGATTCAGAGTGGAGACAAGGAGTTACTGCTGCAGGAACAGGATGCATGGCAGCATTAGCTACTGAAAGGTGGCTAGCCGAGAAAAACTTAGCAAAAACTATTGTCAGAGATACACCTGAACCAGAAAAAAAAATTAATTCATCCGATTTTAATGAAGACGAAGTTAATGAAGATACCTTCGATTCAAACTCTGAATGGCAAAAAGGGAGTTATGCATTAAGGAAACTTTATCACGAGAGCAAAAAACCTCTCTTAGTTATTTTTAGTTCCCCAAGCTGCGGTCCATGTCATGTTTTGAAACCTCAATTAAAAAGGATAATTAAAGAACTTGATGGTGCGGTGCTCGGCGTTGAAATAGATATTGATAAAGATCAAGATATTGCTAAACAAGCTGGTATTAACGGAACACCAACAGTTCAACTTTTTAAAGAAAAAGTATTAAAAAAACAATGGAGAGGCGTTAAACAAAGAAGTGAGTTTAAAGAAGCGATAAAAAATATTATCTAAAGTAACTTTTTACTTATTATTTCTCTTAGGATTGTTTTTATTAGTTGTAGGTTTAGCTCCTCCTGCATTCCTTTCTCGATAAGTTATCCTACCTCTAGAAAGATCATAAGGGCTTATCTCAACTAACACTTTATCGCCAGCTAATAATTTAATTCTAAATTTAGTCAATTTACCTGCCGCTCTGCACAAACATTGATGCCCTTCAGGTTGCTCTAAGGTAACCAAATAAAATCCATTCCCCTGCTCTTTTTCTATTACACCAGAAGTTTCAATCATTAATTAATTTTTTACTAAATTCATATTATCAGAAAAAGATTAGCCAAAATTAATTTAGGAAAAATAACATAAGTAAAAAATGGAATTGAATTTAAATTGAAAATTTAATTTCATTAATTATTTGAAGTTGACCATAATAAAAATTAGCTTTTGCTATTTTTTCAGAATCTTCTAATTGATCAAAAAAAACAAATCCAAGACTTTCCCATAATGAAGATCCGCAAACCTTATTCAATTCATTTTTTGCTTCTTTTGAAAAATTATCTAGTTTTCGTTCAAGATTTTTGGACCTGTAAACAGACATAGAAATAAAAATATATAGTACAAATATACTATATGAATCTAAGTTTGCAATATTAAAAAGGCAATCTCTTTTTTTCTTCAATATTTAGATCTGCTTCCATTTCTCTTAATCTTTTAAGTATTTGTTGGTAGTACTCTTTGATGTAACTCTCTAGAGAAGTCATATCTTCTTTTTTTAGGTCCAATATTTCGTAGGTTTTGCTCATGTCAGCATCTAATGATTCTCCACTACTTGTTACTTCAGCGAAAGCCAATCTTTCAGCAACATTTAAAGAATCTTGAAAGAAAGAAACTACTTTTTGAGTGATAGTAATTAGGAAGGGAGAAACTCTAAAAATTTTAGCCTTCTTTTCGCTAAATTTTTCGCATAGGGATATAACTTCGTTTGAATCCCATGCTTTGGGACCAACTAATGGCAATTCTGTTCTATAAGTTTTTTTATTGTTCACTGCTGCGACAATAATTTTTGCCATGTCTTGAGTATTCATGTAAGCAATTTTCGTTGGAGTTCCACTAATCCATACTGCTTGACTATCTAAAACTGGGATAGCAAATTGACCTATAACTCCTTGCATAAAAGCTGCACATTTGAAGATTGTATATTCCAGATCAGATTTCTGAAGAAGTTTTTCAGTACAATATTTGATGTCCATTAATGGAACATTTCTAAATTTTTCTGTTAGAAGGATTGAGAGAAATATAACCCTTTTTACTTTTAAAGCTTCACAAGAATTAAATAAGTTAAGTTTTCCATCCCAATCTATTTCATAAATACTTCTAGGGTCATCTGGTCTCGCGGTTGCTGCATCAATAACTACTTCAATATCTTGCAATGCATATTCAATATCGGAAGAATTTAATAAATTACCTTTTGTAAGTTCACACCCCCATTCTTGAAGGAAAGAAGATTTTTTTGGGTTTCTCACAAAGCATCTTACTTCATGTCCATCCTCTATAGCTTGCTTTGCAATTTGCCTACCAAGTGTTCCTGTTGCTCCTACTAAAAGAATCTTCATTTTTAAGATCTACTTAACCTCTTGAACATAACTAAATTTGTTATGGATTCGTGAGAATCAATCTCCCTGAAACTTTAATAGTAATGCACCACCAACCAATCCTATTGGAATTAGTATCCAAAAAACTGCCGCAATACTAAAAATTTCTTTAGCCATAGTAAAATTTATTGATTACTATAATTTACATTCAATATACATTTTTTTGTTAAAAAAGTAGATAATGCAAATATCTTGAAAATTTTTGAATATATGAATAATAATTTTAAAGAAGAAAATATTAACTGTCCTAATTACTGGAACTGGAATGGTTTTAAAATTTGTTGGAGTGTTAAAGGCGAAGATAATGAGATTCCAATTATCTTTCTCCATGGATTTGGCGCTAGTCGAAAACATTGGAGAAACAATTTAGAATATTTTGCCACAAGAAATTGTGCCTCTTATTCTTTGGATTTAATAGGATTTGGTGATTCAGATCAACCTGGGATAAGACAAATTGGGAGATTAAATAATGAGATTTGGTGTAATCAAGTAAAAGACTTTATCGCACAGGTCATAAGACCAAAGAATTCTGGTAAAGTCATTCTTATTGGCAATTCCCTTGGATCATTAGTTGCTTTAACATGTGCTGTTTCATTAGAGGACCAGATTGCAACAGTTATTGCATCACCACTGCCAGATCAAATTCAAGAAAATGATATAACGATAGCAAATATTCCATTATTTAAAAAATTTAAAGATATCTTCATAAAGATATTTTTTATCTTTTTCCCTTTAGAGATTATTTTATTTTTAATAACCAAATTAGGGGTTATAAGATTGGGTCTAAATTCTGCCTATTTCAAAAAAGATAATATCGATTCCGAACTAATAGATTTAGTAAAAAAACCAGTTTTAAGGAGAACTTCAGCCAGATCATTAAGAGCAATGTGTATTGGAATGTCCTCAAGAGACGGAAAGCTTCGATCCTCTTATCTTTTAAGAAAACTTAGCGCCTCAAAAAAAGTTCCTTTTTTATTAATTTGGGGAGATAAAGATAATTTCATACCTTTGTTTGTTGGTAAAAAGATTGCAAATTTCCATAGATGGGTAAAATTAAAAATAGTATCCAATTCAGGGCATTGTATCCATGATGAAGATCCTTCAGTATTCAATAGAATCTCTTATGAATGGATTAGAAATTTAACAACCCTTTAAAATATGAAACATACATTATCAGTTCTTGTAGAAGACGAATCTGGAGCTTTGAGTAGAATCTCAGGTCTCTTTGCTAGAAGGGGATTTAACATAGATAGCCTTGCAGTAGGACCTGCAGAATCCAAAGGAATCTCAAGGTTAACAATGGTTGTTGAAGGTGATGATGAAACTCTTCAACAAATGACTAAGCAACTTAATAAGTTATTTAATGTACTGGGAGTTGTAGATTTTACAAATCTCGCAGCTGTTGAGAGGGAATTGATGTTATTAAAAGTTTCATCGAAGGAAGATACCAGAAGTAATATCCTAGATATAGTTCAAATATTCCGTGCGAAAGTTGTTGATGTTTCAGATATAGCCTTAACACTCGAAGTGGTTGGAGATCCTGGGAAGTTGGTTGCTTTAGAGAAATTACTTGAACCTTACGGCATCCTTGAGATAGCAAGAACAGGCAAGGTGGCTCTTAAACGATCTTCAGGAGTTAATACAGAAATGTTAAAAATAAACAAATATTCTCTCGAAATTTAATCAGATATTTTGACTTCCTTAATATAGTCTTCCATCTTAATTTTTTTAAGTACATCTAATCCTTTAATAATCTTTCCAAAAATTGAATACCTTCCGTCTAGTTCTGGAATTTTATTAGTTACAAAAAAAAATTCAGTAGAGGAAGATTTATTCTTACCGCTTTTAACCATAGCGATTGAACCATTTTCAAAATAATTAACTAAATTTTTAGTTTCATTAGGATTTTTTATTTGATAATTATATCTTGGCTTAATTTCTTCTTTAAATTTTATTTCTAAAGGAATTAAAGGACTTATTTTATTCAGACTTTGATTTCTTTGATCATAA
>QCNH01000051.1 GCA_003213275.1 Prochlorococcus sp. AG-424-M03
TTGGAAATAATCAAAAACTTGTTTTTAAGATAGAAAGTCATAATCATCCTTCTGCTATTGAACCTTTTCAAGGAGCGGCAACAGGTGTTGGAGGAATTTTAAGAGATATTTTTACAATGGGAGCAAGGCCAATTGCAGTATTAAATTCATTGAGATTTGGAAATCTTGATAATCCATCAAATGTTGATTTGCTTCGAGGTGTGGTATCAGGTATTTCGCATTATGGCAATTGTGTAGGTGTCCCGACTGTTGGAGGTGAAATTGACTTTGATAATAGTTATTCAGGAAATCCTCTAGTCAATGTAATGGCTTTAGGTCTTTTAGAGACTAATGAAATTGTTTGTTCTGGAGCTAAAAATATAGGATCGCCAATATTATATGTTGGTAATACTACCGGAAGAGATGGTGTTGGAGGTGCTAGTTTCGCAAGTTCAGAATTAACTACTACTTCATTAGATAACAGGCCTGCAGTTCAAGTAGGCGACCCATTTATTGAGAAAAGTCTTATAGAGGCTTGTTTAGATGCTTTTAAGACAGGAGATGTTATAGCAGCTCAAGATATGGGTGCAGCAGGTTTAACATGCAGTAGTGCAGAAATGGCTGCCAATGGAAATTTAGGTATTTCTATTGATTTAGATTTAGTTCCTTCTAGAGAAGACAATATGTCTTCATACCAATATTTATTATCTGAATCTCAAGAGAGAATGTTATTCGTCGTAAAAGAAGAAAAAATTAATAACCTTATTGAAAAATTTAATAAATGGGGGTTATATGCCAAAGTTATTGGTGAAGTGATAGAAACTAATGAGGTAATTATTTCTCACAAAAGTAAAATTGTTGCTCAAATCCCTACTTCTGCTTTATCTGATGATACTCCTGTAAATGTTCATAATATGATTAAAAATCCCCCTGATTATTTGTTGAAGAAATGGGAGTGGAAAGAAAATAATCTACCAGAAATTAATGACCAAACAATTTTTTCACTGAAGGAAAATATGAGTTTTTCATATTCACAAATAATTTTAAAACTTCTTTCTAATCCTTCAATAGCTTCTAAAAAATGGATTTATAAACAATATGACTCCCAAGTACAAGCAAATACAGTTTTCAAACCTGGAGAATCAGATGCAGCTGTAATAAGATTAAGAGAACAAAATGAAAAAAATAAAAATAAAGTATTTTCTGGTGTAGCTGCATCAGTTGACTGTAATAGTAGATGGGTTTCTCTTGATCCTTTCAGAGGAACTATCGCTGCAGTTGCAGAATCCGCAAGAAACGTTAGTTGTGTTGGAGCTGAACCAATGGCAATTACAAATAACTTAAATTTTTCTTCTCCTGAGACCGAAATAGGATATTGGCAATTGGCCTCTTCATGTAATGGAATTTCTGAAGCTTGTAAAGCTTTAGAAACTCCTGTTACAGGAGGAAATGTTTCTTTATACAATGAATCTAAAAATAAAGATAATAAAATTACTCCTATCAATCCTACTCCTGTGATTGGAATGGTTGGTAAGTTAGATAATGTTGAAAAAGCTATAAGTAGTGAATGGAAAAATATTCATGATCAAATCTGGTTGATTGGATCTTATAAATCAGAAACAACAATTTCAGCTAGTTCTTATTTGGAATATTTTCATGGAGAAATTACAGGTCGGCCTCCACTAATAGATTTGCAGGATGAAAAGTTTTGCCAGACTTTTTTAAGAAATGCCATTTTAAAAAATTTTGTAGTTTCTTCTCACGATATTAGCGATGGTGGTTTATCTGTAGCTTTAGCAGAATGTTGTATTTTGTCTTCAAAAGGTGCAACGATAGAATTAAATGAAAATTTTAATAGAGAAGATAATTTATTATTTGCAGAAGGAGGTTCTAGAATTATTTTTTCAATAGACAAAATGAAAGAAAAAGAATGGCTTAATTATCTAAAAAAAATTAAAAAGAATTCTGAATCAAGTGTATATGTAAAAAAAATAGGATCTGTTTTTGGTGATACTCTTAAGATAAGAATTAAAGATAAAAATATCTGCAATATTAGGGTTGAGGAATTAACTGAAAAATTTAATAATAGTATTTCAGGTCATTTTTAAATATGAGAAATATTCTTCAAGGATCAAAATTTTTAAGAAATTAACTTATGTGCGGAATAGTTGGAATCGTTTCTTCAGATGATGTAAATCAACAAATTTACGATAGTCTTTTACTGCTACAGCATAGAGGTCAAGATTCAACAGGTATAGCTACGATGGAAAATACTATCTTCCATATACATAAGGCCAAAGGTCATGTTAATACTGCTTATAGAACCAGAGATATGAGGAATTTAATCGGTAAAATTGGTTTAGGTCATGTTAGGTATGCAACAAAGGGTTCTGCAGAAAGCGTAGAGGAAGCCCCAGCCTTTTTACGTTAATGCTCCTTATGGAATTGTTTTGATACATAATGGTAATTTGACTAATACCAGAGATTTAGAGAAACAATTATTTAATGTTGATAAGCGTCATACAAATTCCTCAAGCGATACAGAAATGCTATTAAATGTATTTGCGACGGAATTACAGGAACAAATTAATAATCAAGAATTGGAACCTGATATTATTTTTGATGCCGTCAAATCTTTACATAAAAGAATTCAGGGATCATATGCTTCAATTGCATTAATTTCAGGACATGGTTTATTAGCATTCAGAGATCCTTTTGGTATTAGACCTTTAGTTATAGGGAAAAGACTTTCTTTAACTACAAAAAAAGAAGAATGGATGGTTGCTAGTGAATCTCTAGTTCTAGAGAATAATGATTATCAAGTTGTAAGAGATGTAGATCCTGGCGAAGCTGTTTTTATAAATCTTAATGGTGATTTTTTTTCTAAGCAATGTTCCGAAAATCCAATTTTATGTCCATGTGCTTTTGAATATGTTTATTTAGCTAGGCCAGATTCAATAATGAATGGAATTTCTGTTTATAAAGCTCGTTTAAAAATGGGAGATTATTTGTCTCAAACTATAAAAGAAACAATTAATTCTGGAGATGTTGATGTTGTAATGCCTATTCCTGATTCGTCTCGACCTGCCGCTATGCAAGTTGCAAGACAGTTAGGTATAGAATATAGAGAAGGTTTTTTTAAAAATAGATATGTTGGCAGAACATTCATAATGCCAGGGCAGCAGAAACGTAAGAAATCTGTTAGACAAAAATTAAATGCTATGAGTGCAGAGTTTAAAAATAAAAATGTATTAATTGTTGATGACTCGATAGTAAGAGGTACTACTTCAAAGCAGATTGTACAGATGGCTAAAGATGCAGGCGCAAATAAAGTTTTTTTTACATCAGCAGCACCTCCTGTTCGCTTTCCACATGTTTATGGAATTAATATGCCTAATAGAGATGAATTAATAGCTCATGATAGAACTATAAGTGAAATTGCTGATCAACTTGAAATTGATAATCTCGTTTATCAAAGTGTTGAAAATTTACAGAAATCCATCATAAGTGATTCTCCCATTGAAGATTTGGAGATGAGTTGCTTTACAGGTTCTTACGTAACAGGAACAGTAAATCAAGAGTACTTAAATTGGGTTGAAAATGAATATAAATCTTAGTCGAGAAAGTTTTCTAGGTGAAAACAATTTTCAATATATTCACCTTTGTCTAATTTTAAAAAATCGATTAAAAAATTAGTTTTATTAGATTTAAAATTTAATTGATTAAAATCTAACCTAGCAGATTTATTTTTATTAGTTTCAATATCAAGGTACTGGTTACTTGCCAAAATTTTGAGGAAGTAATCGTTTTTAAGTTGCGTTCTTTCGTTTAAGTATCCCAAACTGTATTCATTTGCAAAATAAATTTCATTACTATTTATACAAAAGATTTTTCCTTGTCTTGAAACTAAATAAATATTTTCGTCATTCTGATATGGACAACAAGAGACAATATTTTCAGTTGGCAAAAGTTTTGCAAGCATTAATCCTTGAGATTGTTTAGTAGTAGGGGTTAAAAATTGATTTGATAAATTAAATTTAAAAATTCTTCCTATTGAGGTTAATATTATTAAATTTTTTTCTTCATCAGAAATAAATGAATCAATTATTTGTATATTATTTTTTAATTTTGTTATCGCAAAAGATCTATTACTTTTAAACATATCCTCATCAAATAAAACTTTTTTAAATCTTCCATCTGAATTTAAGATACATAAATAATTTTTGATTCCTTTTTTAATTGAATGAAAATTTATTATTTCATTTGGATCAATATTCCCAAGAATTTTATTATCTAATTTATAGTCATTATTAATATTTGATTCCCAATCAATATGAAAAACTTTTCCGGTAGATGTAATTCCAATTATTTTTAAATTTTTATCAATATTACATATAAATTTTTGAAGATTTTTATTGTCTATAATTTTATTTACATCCTCAAAAGATTTCTTATAATTATTGAAAATCATCTTTCTAAGATATAGTCTATTGTCTATATATAATTTTGTTTTTTTATTGATAAAGTCCTCTAATATTTGATTGTTGATTGTTTCTAATTCTTCATTTTGATCTATATTTTGAAGTAGTTTTGTTTTTCTTTTAACATTATATTTTTTCTTTAATATTAATAATTCTTCTACTAGTACATTAAGTAATAATTTTCTTTCTTTCAATAGTTTTTTAAAATAATTCTTTTTATCTACTAATTTTTTTATATCATCGTCTATTTGATTTCTCTCTAGATTAGTTAATTTTCTAAGAGGCATGTCCAAGACCGAATTTGCTTGTTTTTCACTTAAGGAAAAATTAGCAATTAATTTTGATTTAGCTTCTGCAGAATTTTCCGAATTTTCAATAATCTCAATAACTTTTTTAATATCTTTTGTTGCTTTCGATAAACCCTCTAATATTTCTAGTTTTTCAAGAGCATTTTTTAGAAAATAATTCGTTCTTTTTCTAATTGTTTCTTCACGAAATTCAAGAAAATAGTTAAGATATTGCT
>QCNH01000052.1 GCA_003213275.1 Prochlorococcus sp. AG-424-M03
ATTAACAAAAATTTGGTTTATTCTTAGATTAATAATAAATTTACTGCTTTGTTTTGAAGTTTTCAAAAGGAGTTAATAGGATTGGTCACATCGCGCTTAGAGTAGAGAATCTCGAAAGGGCCAAATCTTTTTACATCAAATTGGGGATGAATTTGGTTTGGGATGACAAAGATTGGTCTTATTTAGAAGTTGGTAAAGGTAAAGATGGACTTGCATTGTTAGGCCCTAGCTATAAAGCTGCAGGACCACACTTTGCTTTTCATTTTGAAGATAAAGAAGAAGTTTTAAATATTCAAAATGATTTAAAAAATTCTGGTGTAAAAGTTGGCCCTTTACATGAACATAGAGATGGAACAGCATCTTTTTACATGAAAGATACTGAAGGAAACTGGCTCGAGATGCTTTATGTTCCTCCTGAGGGGATTCAATCGAATGTTTGATTCTTTTTTTGTATGCAAGAGAAAAGTCAATCTAAAAAATCATATTCAGAGATCAGTATAGAAGAAGAATCTATAAGTCTTTTAGAGTGGGATTCATTAAAAACCCATTTATCCTCATTTGCCTCGACCGAGATGGGTAAAAGAGCAATTTTAAGGTTTGAAATTCCTTCGGAATATGAAGTTTCTAAGAGACTTTTGAAAGAAACGATTGAAATAACTGAGCTAGAAAATAATTTAGATAAATCAATTAGTTTTTCTGGCGTTTTTGATATTAGTAGAAATATTGAAATTTGTTCAAAGGGAGGTGTGATTTTATCTTCTGACTTATTAGAAATAGCGAAAACAATTGCTGCGGCAAAAAATTTAAAAAAAATCTTATTAGATTTTGAAAAAAGGCCATTTATTTCATCATTGATAAAAAATTTAATTGATCATCGTAATATCGAAACTATTTTAAAAAATGGTATCGAATCTAATGGGAGGATTTCTGATAATGCTAGTAATAAATTATCCATTCTAAGAAAAGAGTTATTATCTAAGAAACTGGAAAGAAAAATATTAGTTGATAAATTTATTCAAAAGAATTTAGCTTATTTGCAAGATACTATTGTTGGAGATCGATATGGTAGGCCAGTTTTAGCATTAAAAGTTAATTACGTAGATAAATTTAAAGGCATAATTCATGACTCTTCATCTTCAGGAAACACAGTATATTTTGAGCCTGATATTGTAGTAACTAAAGGTAATAAGATTGCTTCTATAGAGGCTATGGTCACAGCAGAAGAATTTAAATTACTGCAGACATGGTCTCAAGTTATTAGTGATAATTCAGAAAGTCTTATTGTAATGGCATCGATTTTATTAAGATTAGAGAATGCTTTAACCCGTTCAAGATATTCGAAATGGATTGGAGGTAAAACACCTATTTTTGAGAAAAATCCTATCGTTTCTTTAATTGGTTTTTCTCATCCTTTATTGATTTGGGAAAATAAGAAAAAAGGAGCTCCTCCACCAGTGGCTGTTGATTTTCATATAAATAGAAATATTAAGGTTGTAGCTATTACAGGTCCTAATACTGGAGGTAAAACCGCCGCTTTAAAAGGTTTTGGTTTGTCGTTATTAATGGCTAGAGCAGGATTATTCATCCCCTCCACTAACAATCCAATTATCCCTTTTTGTCCAAACATATATGTTGATATAGGGGATAATCAATCATTAGAAGACAATTTATCTACCTTCAGTGGTCATATATTCCGTATAAAACAGATCTTAGAATCACTTAATAATAGGAGAGGATTATCAATTGTTTTATTAGATGAGATTGGATCTGGTACAGATCCTCTTGAAGGTAGCGCTCTCGCGATGGCTTTGTTAAAAGAATTTGCAAATAAATCTGACATCACTTTAGCAACTACGCATTATGGAGATATTAAGGCATTAAAATACAACGACTCAAGATTTGAAAACGTTTCAGTGGCTTTTGATGAGGATTCTTTTAAACCCAAATATATACTCAATTGGGGTATCCCAGGAAGAAGTAATGCCTTGTCAATTTCAAAGAGAATTGGTCTTGATGAAAGCATACTTAATGAAGCTGCAAATTATCTAAAGCCAAAAGAAATTGATAATATTAATAGTATTATTCAAGGTCTCGAGGAAGAGAGGATCAAACAACAAAATTCTGCAGAAGCAGCTGCAGAACTTATTGCTAGAACTGAAATATTACATGATGAATTAAAGAGAAATTATGAATATCAAAAAATAAATGCTGAAAAAATTCAGGAAATTGAAAGGTATAAATTATCCAAACATATTGTATCCGCTAAAAAAGAGGTAATAGATTTGATTAAGAAATTAAGAGATCAAAATGTTAATGGAGAGGATACTAGAATTATTGGAAAAAGATTGAAAGAAATTGAGACAGAACATTTAACTCAAAAAAAAGTTGAAAAGTCAATATCATGGAATCCCAAGGTAGGCGATTTTGTAAAAATTAAAAGTCTAAATAGCACAGGACAAATTGTAGATTTAGATAAAAAAGGAGTTTTTTATGAAGTTAAATGTGGTTCATTCAGAAGCACATTATCTGCAAATGACTTTGAAGGTATTAATGGGGAAAAGCCTAATTTTAAAAAGTCTCAAATTGAGATCAAGTCTTCGAGAGAAGATTTTTCCTTTTCTAAAATTAGAACGAGTAAAAATACAATTGACGTTAGGGGTCTAAGAGTTCATGAGGCTGAAATAATTATTGAGGAGAAAATTAGAAAATTTCATGGTCCGTTATGGATTGTTCATGGAATTGGAACTGGAAAATTAAAAAAAGGATTAAGAAAATGGTTAGCAGGTTTAAATTATGTTGATAAGATTGAAGATGCTGCCATCAATGAGGGTGGACCTGGTTGCAGTATTGCCTGGATAAAATAAAATTTAAAATATTCAGAAAACCATTAAATAATTTTATTTAAGTGCAATTTATTGATCAAGCGAACATTATTCTTAAAGCTGGAAAAGGTGGAAATGGAATAGTTTCATTTAGAAGAGAAAAATTTGTTCCTGCTGGAGGACCCTCGGGGGGGAATGGTGGGAGGGGAGGTTCAATAATATTGGTCGCAGATAATAATCTGCAAACATTATTAGATTTTAAATTCAAAAGAGAAATAATTGCTCAAGACGGATTTAAAGGTGGTCCTAATAAAAGATCTGGTGCTTCAGGTGAAGATACAATCCTTAGAGTCCCTTGCGGTACCGAAATAAGGGATATTAAGACTGGCATTATTTTAGGAGACTTAACTAAAGATAAACAACGTTTAACTATTGCAATTGGAGGAAGAGGTGGACATGGTAATGCTTACTATTTAAGTAATCAAAATAGAGCTCCAGAATCTTTCACTGAAGGTAAAGATGGTGAGATATGGGAGGTTCAATTAGAACTTAAACTTCTTGCTGAGGTTGGGATTATAGGTCTTCCAAATGCAGGGAAAAGTACTTTAATCTCTGTCTTATCATCGGCTAGTCCAAAAATTGCAAACTATCCTTTTACAACTTTAATACCTAACTTAGGTGTAGTGAGAAAAGCAGATGGAAATGGCTGTCTTTTTGCTGATATACCCGGCTTAATATCTGGGGCAGCTGATGGCGTAGGTTTAGGGCATGATTTTTTAAGGCACATACAAAGAACGAAGATACTTTTGCACTTAATTGATTCATTTGCAGAAAATCCTATTGATGATTTTGAGATAATTGAGCAGGAATTAAAAAAATATGGGAAAGGCCTATTAGAGAAAGAAAGGATAATAGTATTAAATAAAATAGAACTTGTAGATGATGATTATTTGAAAACAATCACAAAAAAGTTAGAAGATTTATCTAGAAAAAAAGTTTTAGTTATTTCTTCATCTTTAAAAAAAGGTTTATCTTCACTGCTTTCTGAAGTATGGAAAAGGATCTAACTTAAATTTAAAATTTTTTTGTAAAAAAATAGACTTGATTTAATAATGAAAATTAGCCATAAATAAGATACTTCTTTAAATTAAAATATGAATTTTTACAGTTGCTTTGATCAACAAGGAAAAATAATAGCCAGATGTCAAACTATTCAAGATATTGAAGTTCTCAAGAAAATGGGAAGACCAATTGTAGAAGTGAAGGAAATGAAAAATGAGGAGTCGGTTATATGTTCGCTGACAGGTAGCCCTTCGGACTTTAATAGAGATTACTAATAAAAATTTGAGAAATAAAAAAGGGCACTAAGTGCCCTTTTTTTATGTAATGTCTATAGATAAAAGTTAATCATCATATACTAGACATTCTGGTTCGTCAGGGTTGGCATCGCAGAATAATTCCAAAGCATTTGGATCATGTTCATCATTTGGATGATGATCCTTATATTCTTCGAGTTCTTTTAGTTCTTCAGTTAAATGTCTGACCTTTGGAAGATTGCCCTCTGCTTTAGCAGATTCGATTTCCGATTGATCTTTTTTAATGTGTTCGTCAATGGATTTCATTGCAGCTTTTCATACTTGAGTAGACATATATAACATAGTTAATTTCTAATGAATTTGCATTATCTATGAACAAAATAAGTGTGCATTACAACATCATTTTTTTTTATCGAAATTGTTTCTTAGATTTTTTAAGACTCTAATCTCATTATTTCCTTAAGTGATGGTAATAATGGGATTATTTGATTTGGGTTTAAAGGGAATAAAGCTTTGTAGTAATCTTTTTTCCATTCATTCTCGTTGCAAGTCTTATCTACATTACATAATTTAAAGAATTTTAATCTCCATTCAATAATTTTCTCGAAATCTGACAGTTCCTGTTCAGTACATCTAAAAAGTTTGCTATAAATCAATTCCCACCTTATTAGTGTTGGGAAAAGGTAAATATCTGAGTAAGTTAACTTTTCTCCAAATATCCAATCACCTTTATTCCGATTTATTGTATTTTCAACTTCGTTTAAA
>QCNH01000053.1 GCA_003213275.1 Prochlorococcus sp. AG-424-M03
TTTTTATTCAAAACAAAAAATTTGAGTATTATTCATCACCTATCCTTAGTAAAAACAATTTCAAACATGCATACTTTACGAAGTCTAGCTCTGAGAAATTTCTTAAATTATTAGGGAATCACTTTAATGAAAATTACATAAATTGTTTTTCCAATCAAATTCACAGTAATGTCATAGTGTTTGGATCACATACGCAAGAAGGTAGTAAGTCTGATGCAGATGGTCTTTTTGGTAATAAATGCCATCAAAACTTATGGGTTTACACAGCTGATTGCATGCCAATTTTTTTTGCAGATAAAAGTACAAGAAATGTAGCAGCCTTGCATTGTGGAAGAAAAGGTTTAGAAAAAAAAATAATACAAAATCTGGTTAAAATGTTTGATAATTTTGGGACATCTAGAGATGACTTACTTGTTGCAATAGGACCAGCAATTTCGAAGGAACATTATCTAGTTGATAAAATTACACTCAAAGAATTTTATAGAAAGGCCGAAAACAAAAACATAAAGGTCGATTTGACTAAAACTAAAAAAGATCTTTGTTTTATTTATTCAAATCACTTCAAAGAGCAAAACTTAAATCAACTTGATCTTAAAAGATCTGCCTATAGGCAACTTCTAAATGAGAACATCCCTAAAACAAATATAGACATCTCCAATTTATGCACATACAAATTAAAAAATGAATTTAATTCCTGGAGAAGGAGCAAAACAATATCTAGGCAATGGAATTTTATTTGCTCATAGAGATAGTTAACTTGGACAATTTTCACTAGTTAAGTCTTTAGCGACTAATAATTCGGTCATCTCCTTAGTACCTTTAATATTAAAAACTTTGGCTACCAAAACATTCTCTTTGAAACCAAAAGGTTTTATTTTCACTTTGCTTCCCCTTGGGAATTCACTCTTTAGTAAATTAGTTGCTTCGAGCTCATCATTCTTATTTACATCTACACAAAATAATCCAATAGTTAAATTCCTATTTTGATCCCCCACCAAAATAGTATTTGAACTTTTAATTTGAAGAATTTCAGCCGAGTTAACTATTACAGGATTAAGAACAATCAAGCAGACTATAATTAAAAATTTTGATAATTTTTTCAATTCACAAATATCTAAGTTTTAAATTATCTTAAAGTTAATTTGTTTAAATGACGTATTTAAAAATTAGTCTTCACAATTAACATATCCAACCATTTGAGCATTACTTTTACCAGGAGGAACCATTGGATAACAATTTTCACCTCTTCTGACAAGGATATTAATCAAGGCAGGACCGTCATGATCAAGCGCATTTTTTAATTCATTCTGTAATTGTTTTCTATCAGAAATTAAGTATCCTTTAACTCCAAAAGACTCAGCAAGTTTTACAAAATCAGGTTCACCACAACTCATATCAGATGAGGAATATCTTTCATCGTAGAAACTTTCCTGCCATTGTCTTACCATACCTTGCCAGCGATTATTTATAATGATCAATTTCACCTTTAGACCATATTGAGATAAAGTACCTAATTCTTGAATATTCATTAAAACACTTGCATCTCCTGCAATACAAACTACATCTGAATTAGGTAAGGCTGCTTTTACACCAATTGCCGCTGGCAATCCAAAACCCATAGTTCCTAAGCCTGCACTACTAATCCATTTTCTTGGAGAATTCCTAAGATATTGAGCAGCCCACATCTGATGTTGTCCTACATCTGTAGTTACATAAGCTTCTGGTGAAAGTTCCCTCACTTTTAGAAGAACTTCCTGAGGATAAATTTCTCCTTCTTTAGGAGGGTCATATAAAGGGTGTTTATTTTTCCAAAAATCAATTTTTTCTAACCAGTTTTTCGTCTTACAAGTAAATTTGTTATTTAGAAATTGTTCATTAATTTTGAGAACAGCTTTTGAAACATCAGAAACAATTGCAACATCTACACGTCTATTTTTATTAACTTCTGCTGGGTCAATATCTATATGAATTACCTTTGCATTAGGTGCAAAAGTATCTAATTTTCCTGTCACCCTATCATCGAATCTAGCTCCAATAGCAATTAAAAGATCGCATTCTGTAACAGCAAAATTTGCATATGCAGTTCCGTGCATTCCTAACATCCCAACTGATAAATTATCTTTTTCATCAAAAGCGCCCTTCCCCATTAAGGTTGTAGTAACCGGTATTTGATAATTCTTTGCCAAAGTTCTTATTTCATCATGAGCACCTGAAGATATTGCCCCACCTCCTACGTATAGAAGAGGTCTTTCAGAATCTTCTATTAAGGTAATTGCTTTTTTGATATCGCAATCATTAATATCTCCATTCCTTTTCAATCCTTTAGGGATAATATCACCAGGCAAAACTCTTTGATAATTAAAGAACTCCTGACCTACATCTTTGGGTATATCAATTAAAACAGGGCCAGGCCTTCCAGAAGAGGCTATAAAAAAAGCTTCAGAAACTACTTTCGCTATATCTGAAGGATCTCTTATTACCCATGAATGTTTCACTATTGGAAGAGTTATACCAAAAATATCAGTTTCTTGAAAAGCGTCTGTCCCTATAGCTGGTCTTGGGACTTGACCTGTAACTACAACTAGGGGTACTGAATCCATTTGAGCAGTGGCAATTCCAGTTACCAAATTTGTTGCACCTGGACCTGAGGTCCCAAAACATACTCCTACTTCACCAGTAGATCTTGCATACCCATCGGCCGCATGCGAACCACCTTGTTCATGCCTTACCATATAATGCTTTAACCAACCCTCTTGTTCTGCCTTATGAACAGCATCATATATTGGTAGTATGGCTCCACCAGGATATCCAAATATAACTTTTACCCCATGAATTTTTAAAGAATCCATTAGTGCATCTGCACCAGTTATCCAAACTGGATTTTCATTTTTTGAACTACCCTTTGAAAAGGATCTCGAAGTAAGGGTCACTAAAAAAATTCAATAGTTAACATAAATATTAAACTTAATTAAATACTTTTGCCTCATTTAGAAATGTAATGTCAGAAATGTGTTCAAAAAATCTTTCAATAAATTTAAAATTTTCAAACAAATATCAATTCTTATTTATAAAATTCCTAGCTTATGTAAAGGTCCAGAGCCTGAAATAAGTTCAATAAAAAGCACAAGAAAAATAATCATTGCAACCCTTCCGTTCCACACCTCTGAACTATTATTCCAACCCCATTGCCATTTTTCTTGGGGATAAAGTTTAACCTTCTCAGGCAACTTAGAAGCCTCTTCTATATTAACTATAGGCTCTTCCAAACAGGAAATGACCAGATCACTAAGACCTTCAATAAAAGTAGGATGAGTATTTAGAGCCTTGACTCTCCTAAAGTTTTTAATCCCAGCCTGTTCCGCAATTTCTTTATATTCAATATCAATTTCTTGCAATGTTTCGATATGCTCTCCAACGAAACTTATAGGAACCACAATCAGATCATTAACATTTGACCTTCCAAGATCAGCTAAAACTTCTTCCGTATAAGGCTTCAACCATTCAACAGGACCAACTCTACTTTGATAAGAAAGTGTATGTGGGTTACTATGCCCTAAACATTTTTCTAGCTCATTTACTATTAATAAAGAACAATCTTCAATTTGTTGTTTATAAGGGTCTCCAGCTTCCTCAACGTAACTCTTAGGAACTCCATGAGCAGTAAAAAATATATGAGCTTTTGAAGGTGATTCACAAAGTGAAATTTGTTCAGAAATTAATTCGACCATTGACTTTAAATAACCTGATTGACTGAACCAACTCCTTACACATCTCATTGGAACCTTCTTAAATTCATCATCACAATCTCGTAATTTTTTTAATTCCCTAAAGCTCGAACCACTAGTACTTATGGAAAAATGTGGATACAAAGGTATTACAACAACTTGATCTATACCATCTGCTTTCATATCAGCAATAGCTGATTCAGTAAAAGGATGCCAATACCGCATAGCGATGTAGGTAGTAGCATTAAAACCCTTTTCCCTTAATTTAGATTGCAATTCTCTTGCTTGTTGTTCAGTTATCCTTCTGATAGGTGAACCTCCACCTATAGAAAGATAGGCCTGCTGTGAAGTAGTACTTCTAAGCGTACTAATTAACCAAGCTAGTGGCTTTTGAAAAACAGGAAAAGGTGTCCTGATTATTTCTGGATCAGAAAAAAGATTGTATAAGAATGGGCCAACATCAGTAATGCGTTCAGGCCCTCCTAAATTCATTAGTAAGACGCCTATTTTATCCATTTAAAATTTATGGAGATTGAAAATCAACATTAAAAACGTCATTATATGGTCAATTATATAAGTAAATGAACGTAATTCAGGAAATTAATAATGTCAATGATAAATTTGCTACTCAAGGCAGCAAGCTTAAAATTGAGAAAAGAGGAGAAAAATTAAATATTCGTGGTTCACTACCCTCCAAAGAAGATAAAAATAACTTTAAAGTTCAAAGAATATCTCTTGGTTTAAAGGCTGATATTTCTGGATTAGAGGACGCAAAAAAAAAATTACAATTAATAAATTTGCAATTGGAATTAAATCAATTTGATTGGATTAATTGGATAGGTAATCCTTATAAAAAGCAAATAAAAGATGGTTTTGAATTTCCAAATAAATTAAAACAATTTGAGGAATTTTTTTTTAAAGAAAGCAAAAGTGATTTTCGAACCAGCACTAGAAAAACCACTTGGAGAAGTTCTTACAAACCATATATGAAAAGAATCCTAAAAATTTACAATGATTATGAGAATGTAGCTTTAGAAAAAATATTTCAAAAAACACTTGAAAGTTATAAGGAAGGTAGCAGAAGTAGGAAACAATGTGCTACTTCTCTAAGTGTTTTGGCTAAGTTTTTGGACATTAAATTACCAGAAG
>QCNH01000054.1 GCA_003213275.1 Prochlorococcus sp. AG-424-M03
CCCACGGATTTAATGCGAAGGCTGGTTAAGGAAGATCTTTATACCTTTGAAGGCAAGAAACTCTTTCCAGAGAGAAAAAGTTATACCGCTGAATACGAATTAACTACTAATGAAAAGATACTTTATGAACGAGTAACTGAATATGTAAGAGAAGAAATGAATAGAGCAGAGAGAAATGTTGAACAAGAGGGAGGTGGTAGAAGAAGAGTCAATGTTGGATTTGCATTAATGACTCTCCAAAGAAGATTAGCAAGCTCACCTTTTGCAATATTTAAATCTATAGAAAGAAGAAGAGACAAATTGACTTCCAGACTTAAAGAAGAAAAACTTCTTTTAGAGGGTAGAAGTGCAAATCAACAACTATTAATTAAACCTAGTATTAGAAATCTAAGTGATTTAGAAATTGAAGATATTTACGAAGATGGGGATGCAAATGATATTGAAGAACAAGAAAATGAATTTTTAGATAACGCCACTACAGCACAAACTCTTGCAGAATTAGAAATTGAAATTGAAACATTAAATCAGTTATCCATTTTGTCTAAGAAAGTTGTTCATGCTGATAATGATGCTAAATGGAATGAACTTGATAGGATCTTAAATGATCCATTAATGATTGATTCAAAAGGTGCTCAAAGAAAGCTTGTCATTTTTACAGAATTTAAAGATACACTTTTTGACTTATCAAAAAAAATAAAAAATAGATTAGGTCGAGATGAAGCAGTTGTTGAGATTCATGGTTCAGTCCCCAGAGATAAAAGAAGGGAAGTAGTTAATGCTTTTATGAACAATCCTGATGTTTTAGTTCTTTTAGCTAATGATGCAGCTGGAGAGGGAGTTAACTTACAAAGAGCTCATTTAATGGTGAATTATGACTTACCTTGGAATCCAAATAGGTTAGAACAGAGATTTGGAAGGATTCATAGGATTGGTCAAAAAGAGGTATGCCATCTTTGGAATTTATTAGCCAAAGATACTAGAGAAGGGGATGTTTATATACAGCTTTTACGGAAACTTGAGGTTGTCAAAGAAACTCTTGGTGATAGGGTTTTTGATGTCCTTGGAAAATTATTTAGTGGAAAGACTTTAAAAGAATTTTTGGTGGATGCTATCAGATATAACGATAATCCGAAGGTAAAAGAGAAACTTGAAAGAATTGATGAAACGATTTCCTCAGAACACTTAAAAGAACTTTTAGAAGAAAGAGCTTTAGTTAAACAAGATATTGATACAACAAAAGTTCTAAGTTTGAAACAGGATATTGATCGAGCGATGGCAAGAAGAATTCAACCCTACTTTGTTAAAAATTTCTTCCTTAGTGGAATTAAAGAAATTGGAGGCAAAATATCCCCAAGAGAAGATGAAAGATTTGAAATTCAATATCTTCCTCCAGCTCTTATAAATAAAGATAATCAAATAGGAATAGGTATTCCAATTCAAACTAAGTATGAGAGGATTTGCTTTGAAAAAGATCAAGTTGGTATAAGTCCAAGGGGTGAGCTTATTACTCCAGGACATCCTCTTTTAGAGGCGGCAATTTCACTAATAAAAGAGAGAAATGGTTACGTACTTAATCAAGGAGCAGTTTTAATTGATACTCAAGATTTTGGTTTAGAACCAAGACTTTTATTTTTCTTAGAACATGGAATTAAAGATGGAAGGAAAAATAGACTCGGTCAAGAACAATTAATTTCTAATAGACTTCAATTTCTTGAAATTGATCAATTTAAGAATGTTTCATTTGGAGGTTCGGCACCCTATCTTGATTACAGGCCATTACGAAAAGAAGAAATCTCTTTTATAGAATCAATACTTAAAGAGGATTGGTTAGCTGAAGATTGGGAACAATTTATCATTACTCAAGCATTAACAAAGTTAGTTCCTGAGCATCTTGAAGAAATTAAAACTGAGAGATTACTTAAAATTGAAAAAGCCAGAAATGAAATTAAGGCAAGGTTGCAATTTGAAATCAACTTTTGGTCAATGAGATATGAAGAATTAAAAATGCAGGAATCTGCGAATAAAAGAGGTCGAATCCCATCAAAACTTGCTATGGAAAGAGCAGAATTAGCCATAAACAGACTTGGGAAAAGGATGGCTGATCTTGATGCAGAAATGGATATTAAAGCCAAGTTGCCAATAATAAAAGGAGGAGCACTAATTGTTCCAATAGGATTTTTAAATCAATCAATAGGGAAAACTAAAGACACTTCAATTGATGCTTCTGCAAGAAGAAAAATTGAGTTATTGGCAATGAAAGCAGTTATAAATGCAGAAAAAGAATTAGGTAGAACTCCAAAGGATGTAAGTTCTATAAAAGGAATTGGTTATGATATTGAGTCGATTGATAAGGAAGGTAATTTATTTTTTATTGAAGTTAAGGGAAGGATTGAAGGCGCTGATAGTATTACTCTTACCTATAATGAGCGTCAATGTGCAAAAAATACACCTAAAAACTTTAGGTTAGCGATATCAATTATTAGCAACGGCTTAGCTTCAAAACCAAAATATATAAGTAATGTTGATTGGGGGACTCCAGGATTTGCTTCAGAATCAGAAAGCTATAATTTAATCAAAATTTATAAAGAAGGTCGAGAACCGCATTAAGAATAAATGAATAATTACGAGATTAAACGTAGAAAAAAACTTATAGAAGTTGCAATGCCTTTAGATGTAATCAATAGGGAATCAGCCCGTGAAAAAAGCATCAGACATGGACATCCAAGTACTCTTCATTTATGGTGGGCGCGTAGGCCACTGGCAGCAGCAAGAGCAGTGATTTTTTGCCAGCTGGTGGATGATCCGTCTTCAGTACCTGAATTATTTCCGACCTTAAAAGATCAGACAAAAGAGCGAAAAAGACTTTTTTATCTAATCGAAGAACTGGTTGTTTGGGAAAATACAATAAATTCAGAACTATTTGATCGGGCAAAAAAAGAAATAAATATTAGCTGGCTTCGTTGTTGTGAGGATAATTCAGATCATCCTAATGCCAAAGAGCTTTTCAATCCAAAAAACTTCCCTGCATTTCATGATCCTTTTGCGGGAGGAGGAGCGCTACCTCTTGAAGCTCAAAGACTTGGGTTACAGAGTTTTGGTAGTGATTTAAATCCAGTTGCAGTATTACTCAATAAATCCTTAATTCAAATACCATCTCAATATCAAAACTCATTTCCAATAAATCCTGATTGGGCTAAGAAGAATAGTTATTTAAAATCACCTATGAAATCAAGTGATTGTATTGCAAATGATATTGATTATTATGGGCAATCAATTCTTAAAGCAGCCGAAAGAAAAATAAAAGAATTCTATCCAAAAATAATGGTTTCTTTAGAGACTGTTGAGAAAAGGCCTGAACTAAAAGGCTATTTAGGGAAAAATTTAATTGTTGTTGCATGGATATGGGCAAGAACTGTAAAAAGTCCTAATCCAAATTTTTCACATGTAGATGTTCCATTAGTTTCATCGTTTATCCTGTCTTCCAAAAAAAATAATCCTGCTTTTATAGAACCAATAATAAAAGGAGATGAATATTTTTTTGAAGTAAAGAGCGGTCAACCAAAAAATTTAGAACGGGCCAAACGAGGCACAAAGTTAGCTAGGGGGGCATTTTTTGAATGTATATTATCGGGAACCGTGATAGATGATAAATATATTAAATCTGAGAGTAATAAGGGAAATATGGGTAAAAAACTAATGGCTATTGTTGCAGAAGGTACTAATAATCGAATTTATCTTTCCCCAGATAAAGAGCATGAAGTCATTGAGCAAAGTGCTCATCCAGAATGGAAACCAAGTCTTCCTATGAATAGAGAAACAAGAGATCTAGTGAGCGGGCGTGGTTATGGTTTCTTCACCTGGGGAGATCTATTTACTAATAGGCAACTATTAGCTTTGGATACCTTTTCAAATTCCCTTAACGAAGTCAGTAAGCAAATTGAAATCGATGCAATTAATGCAGGAATGTCTCCAAATAATAATTTATCAGAGAAGGAGATTTCTGCTAAAGGATACAAAGAAGCAATAGAAACCTATTTATCTTTAGCAATTAGTAGGGCTTCAGATGCATGGAGCACAATCGTAACTTGGAGGAATAAAGTAGAAGCCTCCAGAGGGACCTTTGCTCGTCAAGCAATACCAATGACATGGGATTTTACAGAAGTAAATCCCTTTTCAAATTCTTGTGGCAACTGGCAAGGCAACTCTATTAAATGGGTTGTTAAAAGTTTGAAAACTCTCCCTGAAAACCCTAAACCTGGCGTGGCATTGCAATTAAATGCAGCAACACAATCTTGTTCAAAGCAAAAAATTATTTCAACCGATCCACCTTATTACAATAATATTGCTTATGCTGATCTTTCTGATTTTTTTTATATATGGCTTAGAAGATGTCTAAAAGATATCTATCCAGATATATTTGCTACTCTTTCGGTCCCCAAAGAAGAAGAAGTTGTTGCTCTTGCGCATAGGCATGATTCAAAGAAAGAAGCGGACAATTTTTTTCTCGATGAAATGACTAAGGCTATGAGTCAGTTAAGTCAACTAGCCCATCAAGGTTTTCCTCTAACGATATACTATGCATTCAAGCAATCAGAAACAAAAGATACTAATAAAACGGTAAGTACAGGATGGGAGACATTTCTTTCAGCTTTATTGAAATCGAACTTATCAATCACAGGTACTTGGCCAATTCGAACTGAATTAAGTAATAGACTAGTTGGCTCTAATAAAAATATGTTGGCATCAAGCATAGTCCTTGTATGTGAGAGGAAAAATTCCTC
>QCNH01000055.1 GCA_003213275.1 Prochlorococcus sp. AG-424-M03
GGCCAACCATCAGATGCGATCGATCTAGATAATGAAGGCTTCTCAATAAATGGTCTTAGATTTGGAAAAATAACATTATTGATTCAACCTCAACGAGGATATGACGCTTACACTGATAGAGATATTCATTCGCCTGATCTGCCACCTCCCCATAGATATTTAGCACAATATCATTGGATAGAAAAAGTTTTTAATGCAAATGCTATATGCCATATTGGTAAACATGGGACAGCTGAATGGTTACCTGGCAAATCTATTGGTCTAAGCAATAAATGTTTCCCAAATATTATTTGTCCAGCTATACCTAATATATATCCCTTTATCGTAAATGATCCTGGCGAAGGGTCCCAGGCTAAAAGAAGAACTGCAGCCACAATTATTGATCATTTAACACCTCCATTGGATAGGTCAGAACTATATGGAAAATATTCAATTTTGGAAAATTATTTAGACGAATATTTTGAAGCAAAATTATTAAATTCTAATCGTATTGAAATAATAGAAAAATCCATTTTTGAATTAATAAAAAAAGATTTTAGTGAAATTTCTTTAAAGAATGACAACAATCAAATAGAAGAAATTGATTCCTTTCTTTGCAATATTAAAGAATCACAAATTAGGACAGGTTTGCATGTTTTTGGTAATAGACAGAATGAGATTAACGAAATAAATTTATTCTTGTGTATTGCCAGAGTGCCAAATGCCAATCGAATCGGTCTTGTTCAATATATAGCAAAACATTTAAAACTAGATTTGAATCCTTGGACAAATAAATATGATCAAAAGTTAAGTGAAAATGATAAAAAAATATTATTTACTTTTTCAAACAAAATTATTTTAAACTTTAGAATGTCCATTGAGTTTTTGGAACAACAAGCAAAGTATCTAATATATTTGTTTTTTTATAAATACAAAGCCAATATAAAAAATCTAGAAAAATATAAAAATCAGAAAATAATAGACTATTTCTTTAAAGATAAAAAACATAATAATTATTTCTTATTATTAAAAAATGAGATCCTAAATCCAATCATTAATTCTCCATATAATGAGAAATTATCATTTATTAATTCATTAAATGGCAAATATGTAATAAGTGGTCCATCTGGAGCCCCTACGAGAGGTAAAACTGAAGCTTTACCGACTGGAAAAAATTTCTTTTCAGTTGATTCGAGAGGACTGCCAACTGAATCAGCATGGAGTGTCGGTTGTAAATCCGCTTCGCAAATACTTGATTTATACAAGCAAGACAATGGCGAAGATTTAAAAAATATAGCAATATCTGTATGGGCAACATCCACAATGAGAAATGGTGGAGAAGATATTTGTCAAATACTATATTTATTAGGAGTAAAACCTATTTGGGATGGACCCTCAAGAAGAGTAATTGATTTAGAAATTATACCTTTATCTGTTCTCGACAGGCCAAGGGTGGATGTTACATTAAGGATTTCGGGAATGTTTAGAGATGCATTTCCTCAGTTAGTTAAATTAACTTCTAAAGCAATAAATCTTGTTTCTAATCTTAATGAGAATTATAAATTTAACCCTCTTGCTGAAGCATTAAAGGATGGTTATCCAGTAAATCGTATATTTGGGGCAGCGCCAGGTTCATATGGAGCTGGTTTACAAGAAAGAATTTCAAATTCTAATTGGGAAAATATTGATGATTTTGGAGAATCTTTTCTTAATTGGAGTAAGTGGATTTATAGTGATAATCTTGAACCTATAGAGGATAAAAAATCATTAGAAAATGCTCTTAAAAATGTTCAGTTAGTTGTTCATAACCAAGATAATAAGGAACATGATATTTTAGATTCTGATGACTATTATCAGTTTCAGGGAGGTTTATCTTCAGCAATAAAAAAAATAAGCGGTAAACTACCTCAAATGTATCATGGTGATCTATCTAAATTTGGATTATCTAAAATTTCAAAATTACAGGATGAAATTAATAAAGTTGTTATATCAAGAATTCTCAATCCTAAATGGAAAAATGGAATGAAGGATAATGGTTATAAAGGAGCTTTCGAATTTTCAGCGACCTTAGATTACTTATATGCTTTTGATGCCACTACTGAAGTAGTATCAGATTGGTGTTATGAGGAAGTTTATAAATCATGGTTATGTGATCAGGATCTTAAGAATTTCTTTCTAGAGAATAATCCATGGGCTTTAAGAGATATTGCACAAAGATTTCTTGAAATTGTCAATAGAAAAATGTGGAATAATTGTTCTTCTGATGTTATTGAAAATTTAAAGAAAATAATTATTAATACTGATTCAATAATTGAAAAGAACGAATTCTGAATTATCTGCCTAATAGTGAAAGTCCATGACTATCTGTTCCACATGTTTTGAGCATTGAATATTTATCTGCTAATTTATCTATTTCTGAACAGACAAATAAACTAGGTTTCCATACTTCATTAAGTTCATAATCGTACCAAACCTCAATTCCATCAATACCCTGTATTTTAGCCTCAGGAATTAATTTATAAAATGGAATCCTATACCTTGCAGGATGTGCCAGAAATGATAAACCACCAGCTAAATTTATTGCTTTAATAACTGATTTAATATTTAAATCATTACCTATTGGAGATTCTCCAAGAATGTAGGGATTAAGATATCTACTTTTTATATCAATTCCCAATCCAATTACATGTACTAAACATCCTAAAATCAAACAATTGATTTCTATTCCAGAAATTAATCTAAATGAATCTTTAGGATAATTTTTGAGTAAGGATTTTTTTTTAATATATTCATGAGCTTTAATTGTATGATGATCGGTTATTGATAAAAATTTTAAGTTATTTTTATAAGCTTGTTCTAAAAGTTCATAAGGTTCTAAACTGCCATCACTAAATTTTGTATGACAATGAAAATTAATATTATTTGGACAACTATATTTATTAATATTGGAAGTTAATTTTATTAAGTCTTCCCTATTCATTACTTAATGAATTCTCATTTTTCTTTCTAATCTTTGCATATAATTGTATTGAACCCAACATGAATATAACAAGTCCAACTACACTCCATGTAGCAACACTAGTTGGAAAATTATTTTTAAAAATAACTAAAAGTACAATTATAAATAATAATAAAGTAGGCAATTCATTTAATAATCTTAGATTTTTTGCTGAAATTCTTGAGGTACCATTTTGTAATGAATACATGATTTTATAACAATAAGAATGATAAATTACTAATCCCAAAACAAAAGAAATTTTGATTTGCAACCACTTCTCAGTTAACCAACTTGGCTGCATAATAACCATGCATATAGCCATACTTAAAGCTAATATCATTCCAGGAGTTGTGATTATATTCGCTAGCCTTTTTTCCATTAAGGTGTATTGATTATTAAAGGCAATTTTTAATTCATTATCCATACTTCTAGATTCTTCATGATATATAAAAAGTCTTACTAAATAAAAAAGTCCCGAAAACCAAACGATTACACCAATAATGTGAAGTGATTTAAACCAGAGATATGCTTCAGCTGCCAAATTACTAGATTTTTATAAATATATATTTTTAATATAGTTATATTTAACAATATCAAGAAATCTATTATTCAAAAATTAATTAATATTTATAACTCGTGAAAATATTCATAGATATCATTTACTGAATTTTTTCCAAGTCCTTTAACTTTCGATAAATCCTCTTTACTAGCTATTCTTATCGCGTCAATTGATTTAAAATGTTCAAGCAATTCTCTTATTCTTGATGGACCCAATCCAGTTATCTGGGAAAGTTGTGATCTATTCATTCTTTTAGATCTTTTTTCTCTATGAAAAGATAATGCAAATCTATGTGCTTCATCTCTTATCCTTCTTAATAGAAGAACCCCTTTTTGATTTTCATCAGTATCAAGAGACTTTGTAATGCCTGGAATAAATATTTCTTCATTTTTTTTTGCCAATGAACATATAGTAACTTCTTCCTCAAGATTTAATTCTTTTAATGCTTTAATAGCTGCATTTAACTGACCTTTCCCTCCATCAATCATTATTAAATCAGGCCAATCTGATAGAAGTTCATTATCTAATTTGCTATTGGTTTTATCATTTAATATTGAAAAATCCCCTCCGCTTTTTTTAAATCTTGACCATTTTCTAAACCTTCTATGTATTACTTCATATATCGAAGCAAAATCATCACTATGTCCAATAAAAACATTTGGATCTTTAATTTTATATTTCCTATAATGATGTTTAGAAGGAATACCATCAATAAAAACGACTTGTGATGCTACAGGGTCTGTACCTTGAATATGGCTTATATCATAACCTTCAATTCTTTTAGGTTGTTCGCTTAATTCAAGTATTTGGGCAAGATCCTCAATTGATGATTCATTATCTTGAATACCATTTAATATTCTATCTAATTCTAATTTTGCATTTTTTAAAACCATTTCTACTGTTTCATGTTTTTTATTTCTTTTTGGGATTGTAATTTTTACTTTCTTTTTTCTTAGCTCCGTTAACCAATCCTCTATTGTTATTTGTTTAGGAAGTTTATATTGCATAAGAATTTCTGATGGTATTTCTACTCCTTCAACATTCATATAATGCTCTTCTAATACCCTTTGTAGGATAAGATTTTCATCTTCATTATTTAATTTTTGACTATAGCCAATTCTCCCAATGAGCTTACC
>QCNH01000056.1 GCA_003213275.1 Prochlorococcus sp. AG-424-M03
CCACTTGCATATAATAAGGATTTTCAAGAAGATAAAGAGCCAATATTTGATACTGCTGAGACTATATCTTCTTGTATGAAAGCAATGAATATTTTAATTAATGAGGGTATAGAATTTAATATTAAAAATTTATCTGATTCGGTAGGAAATGACTTTTCTAATGCTACTGATTTGGCAGATTACTTAGTTGGGAAAAAGGTTCCCTTTAGGACTGCTTATCAAGTCGTGGGTGAAATCGTTAAGTATTGCTTAGAGAAAAAAATATTGTTTAAAAATCTTAAAATTGATGAATTTAAAAATTTTCATCCCGAATTTGATGAGGATGTTTTTTCTAATCTTGAGCCTTTTAACGTCGTTAAATCAAGAACTAGTGAAGGTGGAACAGGTTTTTCCCAAGTAGAAAAGGAGGTAAATAATTGGCAGAAAAAATTATTACTCTGAATCTGAATGGTTTTTCTACAACAAGGGTATACTTTGAAGTAGAATAATAAGGAAAGTTATAAAACTGCTTTATGGTAGTTTTTTTAATTAGGTTTTAATTTGTTGAATTTAAAGTGAGTATTTTTGTTGGCAATTTGCCTTTCCGTGCAGAGCGTGAAGATGTTCTACAGTTATTTGCCCCTTATGGTGAAGTTTTAAATTGTTCTCTTCCCCTTGAAAGAGATACTGGAAGAAAAAGGGGATTCGCATTTGTTGAAATGGCAGATGAAGCAATTGAATCAACAGCTATTGATGGTTTACAAGGTACAGAGCTTATGGGAAGACCATTAAGAATTAACAAGGCAGAACCAAGAGGTTCCGGTGGATCTCGTAGAGGAGGAAGAGGCGGTTACGGCGGAGGTAATAATGGCGGTGGTTACAGTGGCGGCGGTTTCGGCGGCGGTTATGGAGGAGGAAATTCTGAATCTAATACTTCTTACATAAATAAATCCTCTGGAGCAGAAGGTTGGGAGGATAGAAGTTATGGAAACTCTTCCGAAAATTCTGAATATGAAAGTGGAAGAAGCAGGAGAAAAAGAGGAGTTTCAAATGAAGGAAATGAATCTAAAAATGATAATTAATAACCTATTTCTTCAAGACTAGATGTTAATTTAAGAAGATCCTCAATATTTAATTTCTTTTTTATAGATTTAGTTGAAATTTCATTTCTCCAAATTTTTGCTTTTGGAATACCTTCTACTAAATTAATAAGATGTTTACAAATATCCCAAGATTTTCCTCCAGTACTTAAATGTTTTTCTATGTAAGGAATTAAGGAGAAGATAATATCTGATGCAGATTTTGATTTCGTATTGATTCCATATATTTTTTGGTCAATCTCAGACCATCTTAAGGGATGTTTATATACTGATCTTCCAACCATTACACCATCAAAATCAACTAGGGCTTCTAACGATTCATCGATATTAGTGAAACCTCCATTGATTTCAATTATTAATTCTGGATTTAATTTTTTTAATTTTTTTACTACATCGTATTTCAGCGGAGGTATAGTTCTATTTTGTTTTGGATTAAGCCCTTTTAATATGGCCTTCCTCGCATGAACTGTAAACCTGTCTGCACCAGCATTAGCAATAAGTCTCACGAAATTATTTAAGTTTCTGAAACTATCATCGTCGTCTACACCGATTCTGTGTTTGATCGTGACTGGTAGTCTGCAGCTATTTTTTAAGGATTCTATGCATTGTGCTACTTTTTTAGGATTTTTCATCAGTGAAGCTCCAAAATTGCCTGAACAGACTCTTGGACTTGGACAACCAACATTAAAGTTTATTTCGTCATAACCCCAATCCTGCGCCATTCGTGCAGCTTCTTTAAGGATTTTAGGATCGTCCCCACCAAATTGAATTGATATTGGGTGTTCTTCATTATTAAAATCTAGAAAATTTTCTTTTTTATTTGTATAAATCAGACTCTGGGCTACAATCATTTCCGTATACAAAAGAGCTTTAGAACTTATTTTTCTCATTATCATTCTGAAATGCTTATCAGTACAATCCATCATTGGAGCAATACTTAATTTATGAATATTTTTAATAGAATTAGGTTGTTTACTACTCATTACTTTTATGTGATTTAAATATATGAATCAATTTCTATCAAGAAGAACTTTTATTCTAATTCCTATTATGTCTATCTTAAAAATAATCTTTAAGCCGATGCAAGTATTAGCTTCTTCACTCGCTTCTAAAGAAGAGTGGAATTTATCAAAAGATCAATGGAAATCTAGGCTCAAACCAGAATCTTATTATATTTTGAGGGAGGAAGGCACCGAAAGAGCTTTCACTAGTGAATTAAATAATGAGAAAAGAAAAGGGGTTTTTCACTGCGCAGGATGTGATTTGCCACTTTTTCTCTCAGATAAAAAGTATGATAGTGGTACAGGATGGCCAAGCTTTTGGGATTCAATTCAAGGATCAGTTGAAACAAAGGTTGATTTTAAGTTAATTGTCCCAAGAACCGAATATCATTGTTCTAGGTGTGGAGGTCATCAAGGGCATGTTTTTAATGATGGGCCACTGCCTACAGGTAAAAGATACTGTAATAACGGTCTAGCATTAAGGTTTGCCCCTGAGTAAAAATTTGTGCGGCCTTCCGCAACTTGTTTTGTGCCTCACTTTAATGGAAAATAGTCTTATTAAATTTTTAGAAAAATGATTGAAAATCAATCAGACAATATTGATAATAAAGAAAATGATGTTTCTAACAAGGGTAATACGCCTGAAGATACTTCATCTTTAGAAGATCAAATAATTGAAAATGATGAATTATCTTCTCAAAAAGAAGAAGCAATAAATACTGAAGAACTTAAAAATACAATATCCAATAATGATGCAAGGTTAGAACAGTTAGAAAGAGAGCATGAAACTTTAAAAAATCAATATGTAAGAATTTCAGCAGATTTTGATAATTTTAGAAAAAGACAGTCTAGAGATCAGGATGATTTAAAAATTCAACTTGTTTCTAAGTCTTTAACAGCAATTCTCCCTATTGTTGATAATTTTGAGAGAGCAAGACAACAACTTAAACCAGAAAGTGAGGAAGCTCAAACTCTTCATAGAAGTTATCAAGGATTGTATAAACAATTAGTTGAAGTTTTAAAACAACAAGGTGTTGCACCAATGAGAGTTGTTGGCCAACAATTTGATCCAAATTTACATGAAGCTGTATTAAGAGAGCCTAGTGAAGAATTTAAAGAAGATTTTATTTTAGAAGAATTGCAGCGAGGATATCATCTAGAAGGTAAGGTTTTGAGACATGCTTTGGTTAAAGTGTCGATGGGACCTGGTAAACAAACTTCACATGAGGAAGTAGAAAAGGATACAGTTGAAGGGGATATCAACTCAGAGGAAAATACTTCTGAAGATGTATAAATTCCAAATTTTTAATTGAGCATTATCTAATGGCTGATTTTTACCAAATACTAGGAGTTTCAAGAGATGCTGATGCGGATACCCTAAAAAGGGCTTATAGAAAATTGGCAAGACAATATCATCCTGATGTTAATAAAGAACCAGGGGCTGAAGATAAATTTAAAGAAATTGGAAAAGCTTATGAAGCATTAGCTGATCCTGACACTAGAGCTAGATATGACCAGTTTGGAGAGGCTGGCCTTGGAGGTGCGGCTGGAATGCCTGATATGGGCGATATGGGCGGCTTTGCGGATTTATTTGAAACTTTTTTTAATGGCTTTGGCGGACAAAATCCTCAGGGAGGAAGAACTCAAAGAAGAGGTCCTCAACAAGGAGATGATTTAAGATATGATCTTAATGTTGATTTTAAAGATGCAATATTTGGTCAACAAAGAGAAATCAAGATTCCTCATCTTGAGACATGTGAAGTTTGTAAGGGAATAGGTGCCAAGCCAGGAACCGGACCAAAAACTTGTACAACATGTGGAGGCAGTGGACAAGTTAGAAGAGCAACGAGAACACCATTTGGTAATTTCACACAAGTAGCTGAATGTCCAGCATGTAATGGAGCTGGTCAAATGATCGCAGATCCATGCGTAAGTTGTGGCGGTAATGGAGTAAAGCAAGTTAGAAAAAAATTACGTATTAATATTCCTGCAGGAGTTGATACTGGAACTAAATTAAGAGTTTCCGGAGAGGGAAATGTTGGTTTGAGAGGCGGTCCTCCGGGAGATCTGTATGTCTTTATAAAGGTGAAGAATGATTCAAAATTAAGAAGAGATGGTGTTACTATTTATTCCGAAATAGCCGTAAGTTATTTACAGGCTATTTTAGGTGATACTGTTGAAATTATTACAGTTGATGGAAAAGTTAATTTAAAAATACCAAGTGGTACCCAGCCAAATACAACTCTTTCACTTGAAAATAAAGGTGTTCCTAGACTTGGCAATCCCGTTGCAAGAGGAAATCACAATGTTTTAGTGAAGGTAAAATTGCCAACTCGTATAACTGAGGAAGAGAGAAAGCTTTTAGAGGGTTTAGCTTCTCAATATACAGATAAGAATATTAATTCAAGCAGTGGACTTTTTAGCAAATTATTTGGTAAAGAATCCTAATGTCCGCTTTGAAG
>QCNH01000057.1 GCA_003213275.1 Prochlorococcus sp. AG-424-M03
AAAAAGATGCAGTATGAGAAATTGGTATCTAAAATCTATGACAAATGTTAAAGTGTCACTATCGGAAGAAATAATTAGTCAGGATTTTTTCTAAAGTGAAATTCCATATTCAACAAGAAAGTGATATCCCAGCATCGACTCAATTATATAATCAAATTTGCTTTGCCATAGCAGCAAGATATTATCCTCCTGGTCATAGACTTCCCAGCACTAGGCAACTGGCAATGCAGACTGGTCTCCATAGAAACACTATAAGTAAAGTTTATAGACAACTTGAAATAGATGGGGTTGTTGAAGCGATGGCTGGATCAGGTATCTATGTAAGAGACAATCTTACAAAAAAAGATTTTAAAAAGTCAGTTTACTCAAAAGACAAAATAAATAAACCTCCGGATCATGAAGCTAAGAAAGCAATTGATAACTTAATAAATCTTGGCTGTAGCTTACAAGAGACAAGAGAAATCTTAACTAATGAAATTGATTGGCGTATTAAATGCGGAGCAAGAATAATAGTCAGTACCCCTAGAGAAGATATTGGCGCCTCTATGCTGATAGCAGAAGATCTATCTCCAAAAGTTAATGTACCAGTTGAAGTTGTTCCTATGGAAGAATTAGAAAAAGTCTTGAGTAATTCAAGTAACGGTACTATTGTCACAAGCAGATATTTTCTACAGCCTCTAGAGAAAATGGCTAAACAATATGGAGTTCGAGCTATCGCAGTTGACTTGAGTGACTTTCAAAAGGAATTAAAAATTCTCAAAGAATTAAATACTGGAAGTTGTGTAGGTATTGTAAGCATTAGTCCTGGTTTATTGAGGGCTGCAGAGGTTATCATACACAGCATGCGAGGTAGTGAATTAATGCTTATGACCGCAATCTCAGATAATAACAGTAGATTACTCTCACTTTTAAAGACTTCAAATCACATAGTTTGTGATGGACCTAGTTTATCAGTTGTAGAAAATGCATTATTAAAAAATCGATCTCAGCTTATGAGACTACCTCAAATAATCTGTGCTAAAAATTATCTGAGCATCGAAACAATCAATCAATTAAAAAAAGAAATCGGAGTTATCAATTAGAGCATCATGATTCTGAAAACTTTTAAATCAGATATAGCAATTATCAAAGAGAGAGATCCTGCAGCTAGAGGAATATTAGAGATTTTTCTTTGCTACCCAGGCTTTCAGTCAATAGTTATTCATAGGTTAACTCATAAATTTTGGCAATATAAAATTCCTTTGATTCCGCGCTTGTTAAGTCATATTAATAGGCTAGTAACTGGCATTGAAATCCATCCTGGGGCAAAAATTGGTAAAAGGGTTTTCATAGATCATGGGATGGGAGTTGTAATAGGTGAAACAGCTGAGATAGGAAATAATTGCCTACTTTATCAGGGAGTGACATTAGGCGGTACTGGTAAAAGTCATGGGAAAAGACACCCAACCCTAAGAGAAAATGTTGTGGTTGGAGCAGGTGCAAAAGTTCTTGGGTCTATTACAGTTGGATCTAATACCCGTATTGGTGCGGGTTCAGTAGTTGTGCGTAATGTGGAGGAGAACAGCACCGTAGTTGGCGTTCCTGGAAGAGTAGTGCATCAAAGTGGTGTAAAAGTAAATCCATTGGCTCACTCCGCCTTACCTGATGCAGAAGCTAATGTGATAAAAAATTTAATGGATAGAATAGATTTGCTTGAAAATGAGATTCTTAAATTACAAAAAACCTTACAATGCCTTGCTAATTCTGAGTCTATTGATATTTCTAAACTAGGTAATGCTCAAAACCTTAAAGACAAAGAAATTATAGAATTTCTTGGAGATGATTGAATCTTTATTTAATTTTTATCATCTACGTCAGTCTTAGGTTGAAACATAAACATTGAATAAATAACATTTCGTCGCATATTAGTCATCATTTCGAGAAACATATCATATCCTTCATTTTTATACTCTATTAAAGGATCTTTTTGGCCATAGCCTCTTAATCCAACTGATTCCCGAAGGGAATCCATGGATTGAAGATGTTCTCGCCATAAATTATCAATTTGCTGCAAAATGAAAAATCTTTCAGCTTCTCTCATTAATCCTGGACGAATCTTTTCTATTTGTGATTCCTTTAAATCATAAGCTATTCGCAACTGTTCTTGAAGATAGTTTTTTAATTCTTCTATTGATAGCAAATTAATATCATCAGCTTTAAGATCATCTAATAAATATATAAATTCTTTGACTTTAGAAATTAATTGATCAATATTCCACTCTTCAGGAGGAAGATCAGGATTAATATAGGCCTCTACAATTTCACTCATTGTTCTTTCTCCATATCCTATTACTTGTTTCTTTAAATCAATTCCTTTCAAGACTCTCAGTCTTTCACCATAAACTGCTTTTCTTTGATTATTCATTACTTCATCATATTCAAAGACTTGCTTTCTAATATCGTAATAGTAGGTTTCAACTTTCTTTTGAGCACCTTCTAGAGACCTAGTAAGCATTCCTGACTCGATAGGCATATCTTCATCAACCCTAAATGCATTCATTAGATTTGCTACTCTATCACCTCCAAAAATCCTTAATAAATTATCTTCTAAAGATAAAAAGAATCTTGTACTTCCAAGATCTCCTTGTCTTCCTGCTCTACCTCTAAGTTGATTATCTACTCTTCTTGATTCATGTCTTTCAGTACCAATAACATGTAAACCGCCAGCTTTTCTTACTTTTTCTTCTTCATGAATTAAAACCTTTTCATATTCTTCTTTTACATCTGATAAAGCTGCTCTCAAATTCTTGATCAGGTTATCCTCAGTTGGTGCTTTCTCTGCAGCTGTAGCAATTCTGTCATCTAACTCCAAAACAGAAAGTTGTCTATCACCCCAATTCTTAACAAGGTCATCAGATAATGAAGAGAGTTTCTTTTCAATTTCTTCATTCAGCATGCAAGGGAAAAGACTAATGGAAGAATTTGGAATGTTCTTTTTCAAATTTGGAACGACTTTTGAAGAAAAGCCGGTCTTAGCTTTTGAATTTCTTTGTTTAGGGATAGGTGGCTTATGCTCATTATCAGGCTTCACTAGCAAAGGAATTAATATCTCTTTTAATTTAAGTCTTGCCATATAGTCACTATTACCGCCAAGAATAATATCTGTTCCCCTTCCAGCCATATTAGTCGCAATTGTAACAGCACCTGCTCTTCCTGCCTGAGCAACAATTTCAGCCTCACGTTCAACATTCTCTGGCTTAGCATTTAACAAATTATGTGGGATATTTTCTTCTGCTAAAAGTGAACTTAATAACTCACTTTTTTCGACACTCGTTGTACCAACCAAAACGGGTCTACCATCTCTATGAATTTTTACAGTTTCTTTAGCAACGGCTTTCCATTTCCCAATCTCTGTCTTAAATACTTGATCAGGCCAATCTTGTCTCTTTCTTACTTGATTTGTCGGTATAACTGTTGATTCTAATTTATAAGTTTTTTCAAATTCGACCTCCTCAGTTTTTGCAGTCCCCGTCATTCCTGCTAGACCAGGATATAAGAGAAAAAAATTCTGATAAGTTATAGATGCTAAAGTTTGAGTTTCAGGCTGAATTTTAAGACCCTCTTTTGCTTCTATTGCCTGATGCTGTCCGTCACTCCAACGCCTTCCAGGCATTACCCTACCAGTAAACTCATCAACTATCACAGCCTCATCATTTTTAATAATGTAATTTACATCTTTAATAAATAATTCTTTGGCTTTTAAGGCGTTTGTTATGTAGTGGGCCCAAGGATCTTGAGGATTATATAAATCATTAACTCCCAAATACTCTTCACATTTAGCAAAACCCTGATCAGTTAATATACAACTTCTCTGCTTTTCATCAACTTCATAATCTCCTTCTGGATCAATACCATCTTTACTTAATTCTTTTGCTTTAACTAATTCTAAAGACAATACTGCAGCTTTTTGATATTTTTCTTGCGGTCTTTCAACTTGACCAGAAATAATTAGAGGTGTTCTAGCTTCATCAATTAATATTGAATCCACCTCGTCAATCACACAGTAATTAAATTTTCTCTGCACTACCTCATTAATATCGGTAGACATATTATCTCTCAAATAATCAAATCCTAATTCGGAATTCGTGGCATATGTTATATCACAATCATAATTTTTCTTTCTCTCAACTGGATTCATATCTTGCTGAATCAAACCAACGGATAAACCTAAAAAACGATGAACTTGTCCCATCCACTCTGCATCTCTTCTAGCTAAATAATCATTTACAGTAACGACATGCACGCCTTTCCCAGTTAGAGCATTTAAATAACAAGGTAATGTTGCGACAAGAGTTTTACCCTCTCCGGTCTTCATCTCAGAAATTTGACACTCATGCAAAACCATCCCACCTATTAACTGAACATCGAAATGTCTCATATCAAGTACACGTTTACTGGCTTCTCTAACGATTGCGAAGGCTTTAGGAAGAAATTCTTCTAAGAGTTCCTTTTGTTTTTTCAAATCCAACTCTGATGAAATCTTGGATTT
>QCNH01000058.1 GCA_003213275.1 Prochlorococcus sp. AG-424-M03
CCCAGCATTTTTTGCTAAAGATCTCTCTTCATAACTGACTAATGCCTTATATAAAAACCTCGGTTCAGTAGCTTTAAGTAACAGTTCTTCTAAATTATCACATTTTTTAAAGACCTCAGATATATAAATGCAATCAGATAAAGCTCTATGTAAATTCCAAACTGGTATTGAAAAAGATAGAGCCAAATCAGTTACTGAAGGTCTAGTTTTTAGTGATTTTTGAAAAGACCAATTAATATCCTCTAAACTGCATATCCATTGTTTATTGAGTTTAGGCAATCTTCCTTTCCCAAACCATTTCTTATCGAACTCTACATTATGTGCAACAATGAAATCCGAACAATCAACAAGTTTTAAAAAGAAATTCAATCCATCTTCCCATGGTTGAGAGATATTAGTAACATCTGCAGATATACCATTTACATGTTCGGCTTCATTATTATTGACTGGTAGTAAGAATGAGGCCTGTGAAAGTACACATTTAAAAGAAACGTCAAACAAAATACAACCTATCTCTAACACTTCATCTTTATTTTCATCTAAACCTGTTGTTTCAGTATCAAGAATTAGAATTTTTTCTATTTTTTTATTTTGATGAGTAAAATTTCTCCTCGAGGGAGTAGTATCAATTTGATCATTAAGAAAATCCAATTGATTTAATTCTTTTTTGTTAAATAGTTCCAATTAGCTGAAAACGATTTCATTTATCTTGACGCATTTAATAAGAATTTCTTTTAAATTAATATTAATTAAACAAATTTGATTAGAGAATAACTTTTAAACCTAAATAGATTAAAAAATTTCATAAAAATGACTTTTACAAAATATCAATTTAATAATTTTTGTTATTGGCCTTCAAATCCTAAGAAAATTATTGAATTTATTGGTGGAAGTTATTTAGCTTCTAAACCAGATTTAACTTATAGAAGATTCATAGAGAGCTTAATAAATAAAAATTATGCAGTACATGCATACACCTATACTCCACAATTTGATCACCAGCAACTTGCTATTAAAGCATGGAAGGATTTTAAGAATTGCCGAATAAGCTTATCTAAAAGGATAGGGACATCAATTCCTTCAATAAGAATTGGTCATAGCCTAGGCTGTAAACTTCATTTAATTGCACCTGATGGAGGGAGAAATTGTGAAAAATTCATTTCAATTAGTTTCAATAACTTCAGTGCTAACAAATCAATTCCATTATTGAAACAGATTGCTCAAAAATTAGAATTTAAGAGTGAATTCAGCCCAAGTCCAGAAAGAACTTTACGAATAATTGAAAAAACATATAGTCAGAAAAATAACTTTCTAATAAAATTCAACTCAGACGAATTAGATCAGACAGATAAATTATTTTCTTGTCTTAAAGCAAGAAAAGAAGATAATTCTAAGGGAATAATGTTAAAAGGAACACACACTATTATTGCTAGTGCAGGACTAAGAGAAAATTTATTAGGAGACTGGGCAGATGACGACTTCAAAAGAAAAACTATAAAAACAATTTCAAGTTTAATTGATAAATCTGATTAGGGTATTTCTTTCAACTTTTCCAAAACAGAACTATCTTCAAGGGTACTAATATCACCACTTATTTTTTCTCCAGCAGCCAATGATCTCAAAATTCTCCTCATAATTTTCCCGCTTCGTGTTTTCGGGAGAGAATCAGAAATTATTATTTTTTCAGGCTTCGCAATAATTCCAATTTCATTAACTACATGTTTCTTTAAATCCTCTACTAATTCTGAAGAACTATTCACATCTTTCTCTAAAGATACAAAGGCAACAATAACTTCACCTTTGAGATCATCTCTTCTTCCCACAACAGCGGCCTCTGCGACTAATTTATGACTTACCAAAGCAGATTCTATTTCCATCGTACCTAATCGATGTCCTGAAACACTTATAACATCATCAACTCTCCCCATAATCCATATATAACCATCCTCATCAATGCGTGCTCCATCTCCAGCAAAATAAACATTCTTTTCTCCTTTAAAAGAAATATATTCCCAATAACTATCCAAGTATCTCTGTGAATTCCCATGAATTGTTCTCATCATTCCTGGCCAAGGTTTCTTAATAATTAAATAACCACCCTCATTCTCCATTACCTTATCTCCATTCTTATCAACGACTTCAACTTCAATTCCAGGCAAAGGATAAGTAGCTGAACCCGGCTTTGTAGGAACAACTCCAGGCAAAGGGCTTATCATTACGCCACCAGTTTCAGTTTGCCACCAAGTATCAACTATGGGACATTTATTGTTACCAATAACATCTTTATACCACATCCATGCTTCAGGATTAATTGGTTCTCCTACTGTACCCAAAAGTCTAAGACTCTCCAGATTATATTTATCAGGGATATTGCGTCCAGACTTCATAAATGCTCTTATTGCAGTTGGAGCAGTATAAAAAATGGAAACTTTATATTTCTGAACAATTTCCCAAAAAGCTCCTAAATTAGAAGGCCTTGGTACTCCCTCAAACATTAAGGTTGTTGCACCATTAGATAAGGGACCATAAACTATATAGCTATGGCCTGTAATCCAACCAACATCAGCAGTACACCAGTAAATGTCATCATCTTTTAAATCAAAAATCCATTTGAATGTCAAATGAGTCCAAAGATTATAACCACCTGTAGTATGAACTACACCTTTAGGCTTTCCCGTAGAACCTGAAGTATAAAGAATAAAAAGTCTATCTTCGCTATTCATTATTTCCGGTTCACACTCATCTTTTTGATCTTTTAATAATTCGTGCCACCAAAGATCTCTATCATCAACCATAGAAATATTTTTTTTAGTTCTTTGAACGACTACTACTTTTTCAACAACTTTATCTGCCCCACTTTCAATTGCCGCATCAACTGCATGCTTGAGTTCAATCACCTTATCTTTTCTAAAGCCACCATCTGCAGTGATAACAAATTTAGCATTTCCATCAATCAATCTATCTTTTAAAGCTTCTGAAGAAAATCCTCCAAAGACTACGGAATGTGGCGCTCCAATCCTTGCACAAGCTAACATCGCAAACATTGCCTCAGGAATCATTGGCATATAAATACATACCAAATCTCCCTTTTTTACTCCAATAGCTTTTAATGCATTAGCAGCTTTACAAACCTCTTTTAGAAGTTCTTCATAAGTAAATTTTTTGCTATCTCCAGGTTCACCTTCCCATATAAGTGCAGTTTTCCCTCCAAGTCCTCTATTAATATGTCTATCTAAGCAGTTGTAAGTAATATTGATTTTTCCTTCTTTAAACCACTTAAAAAAGGGAGCATTATCGCTATCTAATACAGTTTGAAATGGCTCAAACCAATCTAATTCAGATTTTGCAAAGGATTCCCAAAATTGAATAGGATTATCTAATGCTTGTTTTTTTAGACTAAGTAATTCTTCTTGAGAACTAATATTTGAGTTTTCTGCAAAATTTTTTGATGGAGGGAAAATTCTCTTTTCTTCGAGGATGTTATTAATTGAATTTTTTTTATCTAGTGACATTAAGTAAATATATGCTTAATAAATTTAATCGAAAAATTTATGGTTTTCAAAAATTTTAATATTAATTTAGCTGGAAAAATTTATTTTTAAAGAATCTAGTAAATACGGCTGAGAACAAATTCTGGGAGAGCCAACAAAGCTCTCTTATACTCTGAATCGGGAAGCCAAACTAGGGCTTCTTTAGAAAGCATTGCAAAATCTTCAGCTAGTTTTCTGGAACTTTTAATAGCTTTTGAATTCATAATAATACTAAGAGCATCATCTAAATCATCTTTTTCAGCAAGTTCTCTGTTAATAAGAACAGACAATTTCTTATTTTCTTCTAAGGCATATAAAACTGGTGCAGTAAGATAACCACTTGCAAGATCGCTTACAGCTGGTTTCCCGAGTTGTTTATCATTTCCGGTAAAGTCAAGTATGTCATCTACAACTTGAAAAGCCAATCCAATATTTTTGCCGAAGTTGTACAAAGAGGTTAATTTTTCATCGTTAAGACCACTCAAAACTCCAGCTGCTTTAGAGCTATTTGCTATTAATGATGCAGTTTTACAATAGCTTTTATTAATATATTTTGAGAAAGATTGAGCAGAGTCAAATCTATTTAGATTTTGTTTAATTTCACCTTCTGCTAAATCCATTATCACTCTACTAAGTAATTTAACTACATTTACATTATCAAGATTTGCCAAGTGCCAACTTGCTTGAGCAAATAAGAAATCACCTGCCAAAACAGCTACTCTGGCATTAAATCTGCTATGTACTGTATCTACTCCTCTTCTTGTAGAAGCCTCATCAACAACATCATCATGAACTAATGATGCTGTATGAATCATTTCAGTAATCTCAGCAAGCCTTTTATGTTTACTTGTTAAGATAAATTCGGGAGATATTGCTTTGGAAATTAATAAGACGATACC
>QCNH01000059.1 GCA_003213275.1 Prochlorococcus sp. AG-424-M03
TTTGAGCAATGAATTCCTTTCCAAAATTCTGTAGGTTTAAGGTCTTTCCTATCTTTCAACTGCTAATAATCCTCAGTTGAAAATAAAAACCTATTTAATTTTCTATACCGCCGGCTACTTTTTGTTCTGCTAGTCGTTTTTTTAGTACTGCATAAGCTTCTCCAGCCCATTCTTTAGATAATCGTAATTCATCAAAATAATCTCCTAACTTCTCTCTAAGTAATTTGCCAATTTTAAATAATTCTACGAAGCCTAGATAAATTATTACCGACAACTTACTTATGGTTACTGCAAAAGCTGCTATCTTTTCAATTGTTTTATCTGACATTTGGATTTATATGATTTGACTAAAATTACCAGTTGTAGGAAATTATGCAAATGGATTGTCTTATATATATAGGTATTAGAGGAGAATAACTAAGAAACTAAGACTATAACAAGAGAATCTATCCTTTTTTGCTATTAAAAGACTTGAAGGAGAACCTCAAGCAATAAATAGATATTTAATTAGAGAATAATTACTCTATATATTTAATTAGATAATAATTACTATTTATATATAATGAGTAATTTTTTATGGCAGATTTTAATGAACTTTGGCAGAACCAACCAAATAAAGTTATTGGTGTAAGTGGGTTAGTACTATCATTTTCGATAGCTTTTATATATGGTTTATGGTTACTCAATACATAAGGAGTAATTATTGACAGTCGATCTAACATATAGGGATAAAACCCTCTTTTTTAATGGAAGCAAATAAGAATAAAAATTTAGGTAATGCAGGTGAATTTTATGTATTAGCCCAATTAGCTCAAAGGGGTTATATCGCAGGTAAAACAGATGATGGACAAACCTTAATAGACATTATTGCAACTGAACCAGATACTTTGAATACAGTAAATATTCAAGTTAAGACAAGAACTATTGATGGAAGGAAAAGTTCATGGTTAATGAGTTTAAAAAATGAACAGGCTTTTGAGAAACTTTGGTATGTGGTTGTAGAAGTTGGTGATGATGATGTACTTCCAAACTTTTTTATATTTAGTAGCAAAGAAGTTAGTGACTCAATAAAGCAAAGACTTATAGATTACTTAGCTAAACCAAAGAAAGATGGAACACCTAGAAAAAGTGGTGGAAGCATAAGACACTTTGAACCTAGTGAAGAATTTAAAGCAGAAAGAAAGAATAACTGGGAGATAATGTTTAAATGAAACGCTTACTACTTGCACCTAGCTACCCCTTAAGCACCTATTCGTACTTGTAGTTACTTCCTAGCTACCCTCCTAGCTACCTTTTCTCATCTGAGAATGAAAACAATAAAAAAGAGAGTCTGGGAAACTCTCTAGTATAACTTGGTTTTAAGAGTCGGGGCGACAGGATTCGAACCTGCGACCTAGTGCTCCCAAAGCACTATGACTCTTCTAGTGAGACAAAGGAATCTAAGCTATAACTGAAGTCATACTCTGCATAAGACTGCACGAGACTGCACACTTTTGCCTTACTCAGTTGAAAATCCACGGAAATCCGTGGACAATAGGTAGAGCACTCGGTCATTAAATGCCACAATCAAACAATTGGGTAAAAACATTAAGAAGGGCAATAAAGGAATCTATTGGATCTGGTTGGACAGTAGAAAATGATAGAGGGAATATGCGTTTAATATATGGAACTAAGACAACTGGAAGAAAATCTATAAACCTTCCTTACTTATGGGAAGAGAATCAAATGATTGAAGCATTGAAGTTTATAGAAGAAGGAGCAAACACTTATTTAGAAAATAATGGAAATATCCTTTTAAAGACTGCTTTTAAATATGCAAGAAACTCTTCTTCGGAAGTCAAACTTGATTGGGAAGGGGCTTTTGTTAGATATAGAAAAGAAAGATCAGATATTAAAGAAAACACTTGGAAGAAAAAGCATCTTCCTGTTTTAGAGGGAGTTATGTTCTATATGAATAGAGCAAATCATAGACCGCAAAATGCTAGAGCTTTATATAAAAAGGTAATTAATGAATATAAGCATGGACAATACAATCAATTAGTTGGTTGGCCACCTGCCAAGGCAACAATAAGAAGGCATATGAGATTAGCTTTTAATAGTTTTTTAGATTATTGCTGCAACTACGAAGATTTCCCTTCTTATTGGAGACCAAATTATGGAAATTTCAAAGATAATAATGAAGAAAAAAATATAGCTAAAAAGAAAGATATTGGTTATCCATTAACAGATGCCCAGATTGGAAGATTAGTAGATAACTTTATTGACCAACCACAAGCCCAAAGATGGAAGTTTGCTGCTCAACTTTGTTCAGTTTATGGATTAAGACCAGAAGAACTTAATCATCTGGTTCTCAGAAATAACAAGACAGAACTTTGGTGTATATACCAAAAAGTAAATTCTAATTTTAAAGAAAGACAACTATTGCCTTTATTGGTTAGAGATGTAGATGGAGAACCTTTTGATTGGAACTACAACTTAGTGCAAAGGTTGGCAGCGGGAGAAGAACTGCCAAAAATCCCTCTAGGTAATGGCGGTCAAAACTTTGGAGAATATCTTAGGAGGAAGAGCATTAGAAACACTTGGTTGTCTATTTGTGCAGAAGCAGAAGCAGAAGGACAGAAGTGCAAACCATATTCCTTCCGTCATAGATACGCATATGTTGCTCACACTAGACCTATGGAAGATGGAACAATGCGAGCACCTAAACAAATTGCTGATGCAATGGGGCATGATCTACAAACACACCTAGAAAGTTACGCTAGATTTATTACCAAAGATCTTAAAAAGGCTTTTGATTTAGCAGAAGTATGAGCACTTATTTAGAAGAAAGAATTCAATGGTATGAAGAAAATTATCGTAATGGTAATGCTCTAATATCTGATGCTCAATTCGATCAATTAGAAAATAATTTAAAAAGAGTTAGTCCTAATTGCGATTACTTTACTAATAAAAAAGCTCTTCCACTTCCTTCACTTCCTAAAGATCAGATAGAGGAATTTTTAGAAGGATTATTGCCCGATACTAGATTGGTAGTCGAGCCAAAAATAGACGGTTGTGCAATAGCTCTTCAATATAAAGATGGCATCTTAGAAAAATGTATAACTAGAAAAGGTTTAGATGTTACTAATAAAATTAAAGCTATTCCAGATGTCCCATCTACAGTAAAAGTTAAAGGTTTATTCCAAGTTAGAGGAGAGCTTTTCAACCCTTCAGAATATGCAAGACCAACTTATTCTCAAAGACAGGCGGGTGGTTATCTTAGGGCCGCTGATAGCAAAAGCGATCATCTTAGCTTTTGTTCTTTCCAGATAATCAATGGCAGATTAAATCAACACGATTCGCTTAAATATTTAAAAAAATTAGGTTTAACAATTCCAGAATATAAAAGTCTAAACTTCACTTCTCAAGTTGAGATGTATAGAAAGCAATGGTCAGATAAAAAGCTATTTACTAACTACCCAAATGACGGAATAGTAGTAAAAATAAATTCTAGAAAATTACAATTAATCAGAGAAAAATCTAATGAAAGTTATCCTCATTGGCAGATGGCTATTAAGTATTAGTTAGTAATTGAAAGTTGATCTAGAATATTAAAAAGCAAATTAAATAAAGCTGAATTTTAGCTTTTGAATTAAATTAGAAGAAATAAAAATAAAAAATTGGTATTAAAGTTAGAAGATATAAAACCAGACTCACAAGTAAAAGGGATATTAGGCAAGGAAACTGTACAAATTATAAGTACACGAATGATGGGAGAATATTGTCAAGCAATAGTTAGAGATAGTGAAGGCAATACAAGCGAACAACTACTTTTTAGGGATCAAGAATCTAATTTGGAGCTTATAAGTGGCGGAAGAAAATGGAGCTTTAAAGGAGATGGTGAAAAATTTAAATTAGCTCTTGAAGCCGAGAGAATACGGCTTGCTTACCTGTTTGATCCATATGTTGCTATTAGCAGTAGTGATATAGATCCTCTGCCTCATCAAATAAGCGCAGTTTACGAATATATGCTCAACCAACAACCAATGAGATTTTTATTAGCTGATGATCCAGGTGCCGGGAAAACCATTATGGCGGGTTTACTTATTAAAGAACTTATTATTAGAGGAGATTTAGAAAGATGTTTAATTATTGCGCCAGGTTCCCTTACTGAGCAATGGCAAGACGAATTAAAAGAAAAATTTGATCTTCAATTTGACCTCCTTAGCAGAGACTTGATCAATTCAACTGGATTAGGAAATCCTTTTGATGAAAAATCTTTTCTTATCGCAAGAATGGATATGTTATCCAGAAATGACGACCTTCAAGAAAGAATTTGTAAATCTCAAGAATATGATTTAGTAGTGATTGATGAATCACACAGAATGA
>QCNH01000060.1 GCA_003213275.1 Prochlorococcus sp. AG-424-M03
GCTAATTACTTATTAATAAATGAAAGTCGATCTAAAAAAGAGGGAATAAAACTTTCTTTCTTTATATTTTCTTCTTTTTGTTCATTTAATTTAATTACATTATTTTTGGCAGAATCAGTATTATTAATCATAAATTCGAAATTATTAAATACATTGATTTTTCTGGATGCCAGGATCAATCCCTTACATAAAGAGATAAAGGATAAACAAGTAATTCCTATTATTTTAAAGAGATTTAGAAATTTAATAAAAGCAGACATTAATGACTTAAATATTCCAACTACATTTTTTAATAATGTACCTAAAAGTTCATAGATTTGAATGAAGCTTTTAAAAAGAGAATCAATCAGATCAATTATATTTCGAAAAATTAAAGTAAAATCATTAAACAATTTACTTGAAAGAACATTAATTGAATTCTCATTATCTTTGGTAAATATTTTTACAATGCCGAACCAAATAACAAATGAAGTTAGAAGAGTAATTAAGACTTTAATCATTGAATAGTATTTTTTACATCAAAGCAATATTTGCTATGAATCGCAATCAAAACAATTACTCAAAAAAGAAAGAGACGCCTAAGATAAAAAGTTTCAATAAAAAAGAGGGGAAAATCTGCACAAAACTCCCTTTCTTTAATTTCCTCTTGATTGAAGGATTTACTGCATAAATTTCTTGATTTATTTAGATAATATCAAGAAGAAATTTCACCCCAAAAGAAGGTAAATTTTTAAGGGATTAAGCTTATAGTTTAGATAGTTTAATAATACGGGCCAAAGTGAATAAAATAGTGGAGCATATTTAATTATTAGAAGGGGATAACTCTGGAATAATGGATATTTAATTAGAAAATAATTACTCTATATCTAAGTTTTATTTTTTATCTAAATTTATGGCTAGACCAAAAAAGAATCAGTTGACTTCAACTTTTAGAATGGGTGAGTTTACAACTTCTAAACCAATACAGAATTTAGGTACTATATAGAGACCAGTCCAAATTTGTTGGTTCTTTTAGAAGTATTCATGGTCGAGATTAAGTCGCAAGGGTGGAGCCTAATTTTTAGTATTGGAGCAATTATTTGTATAGTTAAGTAGGGGAAGTATAATCAATTAAATATTTAATTATTAATTTATCTCCAAGACAAAGATGATTGTTTATAAAATTTTAAAGAAATTTTTAAAGTTTATCTTATTTCCATTCGTTTTCATGGACAGGATAAGGTGGCTATCAGATTGGTTTTTTTTCAAAAAATGTTCTTCCCCTCCTCCCCATTTCGTTAAACAATCTCTTTTATTGCGTCATGGGATTAATAATTCTGTTTGGGTTGAAACTGGTACTTTTTTAGGACAAACAACTAAATTTTTAAGTGAACATTTTAATTTTGTACATTCTATCGAACCTTCAAGGAAATGCCTAAGAGTAGCAAAAAGGAATTTAAGATTTTCAAAAAATGTAGCTCTTTATGAAGGGACATCTGAATTATGTTTTGAAAAAATATGCTCTTCTCTTACTGGAGATATTTGCTTTTGGTTGGATGGACATTATTCAGATGGTATAACTTTCAAAGGAATTACGGATACTCCAATTTTATTTGAACTAGATACTATTAAAAAATATTTAGGGAATTTCTCAAACACAGTTATCTTGATCGATGATATTAGATCATCACATATAGATAAAGAGAATTATCCCCCTTTAAGTTTTTATGTGAATTGGGCTGATTCTGTTGGTATGGATTGGATTATAGAACTCGATTCATTTATAATTAAGTCAAAGGGACTAACTTTCTACTGAAACTATATCTAATTTTTTTTAACTCATTAAGTTAGATATTCAAAAAATAATTAATATTCTCAATAGGATATGAAGAGTCCCAGTAGTTTTTAAAAATATTTTTTAACTTCATAAAAAAAAGGAGCTACTCCTCTTTTTGGTAACCCTAATGGTGTCAATCTAAATACATCCCATTTACCTAACCAAAATAGTGTAAAAATCCATGCAAATATTATTGGTGAAATAACGAGTAAAACTCTAAAGTCCATTTGTATAGTGATGATAAAGTTTGATTATTATTTTGTCTCTTTTACTTAAATAAATTATTAAATTAGTAACTTATATTTAAAGAAAAACTCTTAATAACGCTGCTTCTAATCATTTGTAACATCAGGGAATGATTAATTTATTTAAGTAAAGTATATTTTTCGAATTTAGATATTTGGATATTTCTTCTGATGTAGATTTTTAATTAATTATAAAAACAAATATGGAGACTTTTAAATTCCTACTTTTTGGATTTGCAGGAATTAGTGTAGTTTTTTGGGTTGCAATAATAGCTTTATGGCATGCATATATGTTTCCAAAATTCTTCAATGAGGATAAAGGTTTAAATTCAGTAATTAATGAAGAAATTAGTTTTTCAAATAATCCCATCTTAGGTAATCTAGTTAAGAGCAATAATTTCAGAAATAGAGATAAGTATTCAATGAAAAGTTTTGTTATAGCAGACTTTTCTTCAGCAAGTAATAATTTCAAACTTAATAAACTCTATACAACAGTAATGATTGGAGTTACTTTTGCCAGTTTTATTTTTCTAACTTATGGATTAAGCAGTTCAATAACAACGGTAAATTAAATGGGATCGATATATTTAATTGTTTTTATTACTTGCTTTATTTATTTAATTTTTGACTCATTCAAAAATATAAATATTAAATAGATTACTAATGTTTTTTAGCAGCTAATAAGCTATAGCTAAAAAGGTTGTTTTGATTAGTCATATGTTTTCGAGGAGTTTATCAGTAATTCATTTAATTCTAAGAGTTCCTCTTTGGTAAATTCGCGATATTTTCCTGTTGGTACGTCTAACTTAATATTCATAATTCTTACACGTTTTAATGATCGTACTCTATAGCCTAAGGACTCACACATTCTCCTAATCTGACGATTAAGTCCTTGAGTAAGTATAATTTTAAATTTTTTCGGACCCAATTGTTTTACAAAACAGTTCTTAGTTATAGTATCTAATATCTCAACTCCATTACTCATGCTTTGAATAAAGTCACTATTAATGTGACGATTAACGCAAACGATATATTCTTTTTCATGATTATTTCTTGCTCTGAGTATTTTATTTACGATATCTCCATCATTAGTTAAGAAAATTAAGCCCTCACTAGGCTTATCCAATCTTCCAATAGGAAAAATTCTTTTTGGATAGTTAATGAAATCTATAACATTGTCGGGTTCAAGTCTTCTATCAGTTGTGCAAACAATCCCAACAGGTTTGTTAAAGGCTAAGTATATGTTTTTTTCTTTCATTGATTTTTGTATTATTTGACCTTTAACTTCTACTTGATCGCCTTCTTCTATCTTGGTACCAATTTCTGGAATTTGGCCATTAATGGTAACTTTTCCTTGTTTAATTAATCTATCTGCTACTCTTCTGGAACAATAACCGACTTCGCTTAAATATTTATTTATTCTGGTAGCCATTTGGATATTTCTTTTTCTTCTGACCTAATAATTTACTCATTACTCTTATTTTAGATTGACTGTCAACCAATAACTCTTTATCTCCAAAAACACTAAAGACAAAGGAGTAGACGACGTTCCAGAATTTGGATATTTAGCCAATTTTTGTATACATTTAACATATTTTTGAGACTGATAATTTCATAGCCATTTCCACCGACTTGCTTAATCTTAGCTTGTTTATAAATGTTTATTTTAAAAATCAAACGAAGTTGATTGAGGAGCACTAAGTTACAGATTAGAATCCTGGCACCAAAATTCAATTTCAAGATTTAGGGAAACAAGACAGACAAAGCTTAGAGAGATTTTGATATAACTTGCTTAATCTTGATGAATGATATCTCTTAAAATAATTATGTTATTTAAAATAATTACTATGATTCATAAGATTTCAAAATAGTTATATATTTTTATTTCATTTATTCTTTAGGATTTAAAATGGATACACACTCTACAAAAGCCACAACAACCCAAATAAAAGCTAAAGAATTAACCGTTCTTACCCATAATTATGAGTAAGAGTATTTACTTAGAGAACAAAATAATCTCCTTCC
>QCNH01000061.1 GCA_003213275.1 Prochlorococcus sp. AG-424-M03
AAGGCTATAAAGCAGGTGGCTTTGACGCTAATAGTTGTTCTGTTTTAGTAGCCCTTGACGAGCAATCGCCAGATATTTCAAGAGGAGTCAACGAAGCTGATGATGTTAATAATGATTTGGAGAACAATACTGGGGCTGGTGACCAAGGAATAATGTTTGGCTATGCATGCGATGAAACTCCTGAATTAATGCCCTTACCAATTAGCTTGGCTCATAGATTAGCTATTCAACTAGCCAAAGTTAGACATGAAAAGGTCCTTAATTATCTCCTCCCTGATGGTAAAACTCAAGTAAGCATTGATTATAAAAAAGGGGAGCCAGTTTCTATTAACACCATTTTAATTTCAACTCAACATAATCCTGAAATTGATGGAATTAAGAATGACGAAGAAATTCGTCAAAGAATAAAAGAAGATTTATGGACCAATGTTGTAATACCTGCTACTGAAGATTTAAAAATCAAACCAAACATTCACACAACAAGATTCTTAGTAAATCCCACAGGTAAATTTGTCGTGGGAGGGCCTCAAGGAGATGCCGGACTTACTGGCAGAAAAATCATAGTAGATACTTATGGTGGATATGCAAGACATGGAGGTGGTGCGTTTTCCGGCAAAGATCCAACAAAAGTCGATAGATCAGCTGCTTATGCAGCACGATATGTAGCTAAAAGCATTGTCAAGGCAAAATTAGCAAAAAAGGTTGAAGTACAATTAAGTTATGCAATTGGAGTTGCCAGGCCGATTTCCATTCTTGTTGAAACTTTTGATACTGCTGTTATTCCTCAAGCTAATTTGACAGAACTTGTTAAAAAACACTTTGATTTAAGACCTGCAGCAATAATAAAAGAATTAGACTTAATAAATCTACCAAAAAAAATGGGTGGGACTTTTTTCAGAAAAACTGCATCTTACGGACATTTTGGTAGAAGAGATCTTGAGCTCCCTTGGGAAAATGTAGAAGAAAAAGCAGCTCAATTAGTAGAGGCATCAAAAGTATATTTATAAAAAATTTATAATATGCCTGATAATTTTTTTGGAGGCTTAGATTTTGGAACAAGTGGTGTAAGAATATCTATTATTAATATGCATAAGGAATTAGTATATTCGTCTTCAGTTCCTTATCTATATGAGTTTAAAAATCCAAATTCTTGGATCAATTCTTGTGAACAACTTTTAGGTGGCTTACCTATTGAGATAAAAAGTAACCTTTATAAATTGGCAATTTCAGGAACCTCAGGAACTTTGACCGCCTCCAATTTAAATGGAAATCCGATAGCTGAAGCAATACCTTATGACCAAGCATGTAATGAAAATAAGATCATTATTGAATCTTTAACTTCTGGGGAAGATCATTTGCAAACTCCATATAGTAGTCTTGCGAAAGCATTAAAACTATTAGATAAATATGGATCAAATATACTTTTAAGACATCAATCTGATTGGATAACTGGCTGGTTTTTAAAAGATTGGACCCATGGAGAAGAAAGTAATAATTTCAAACTTGGTTGGGATCTAACAAAAGAATCATGGCCAGAAAGTTATCTCAATACTTCATGGCAAAAATGCTTGCCTCAAATAATAAAAAGTGGGAAAATCATTGGTCAAATTAATTCTGATTTAGCAGCAAGATTTAACTTAAATAAACAATTATTATTAATCTCGGGCACCACCGATTCTAATGCAAGTTTGATAGCTGCAGGATTAGGGAAAGAAGATGGTCTTACAGTTTTAGGAACAACTATTGTGGTTAAAAAAATTATTGAAAACCCAATAAAAGAAAAAGGAATTACACTCCACAAAGTAAGTGGTAATTGGATCTGTGGAGGAGCATCAAATGCTGGATGCGGTATTTTATCTAAATTCTTTTCTGATTTAGAAATTAAAGAACTTAGTAGACAAATAAACACAGCGAAAAGCACCTCTTTAAATCTTTTACCCTTGAATAGTAAAGGGGAGAGATTTCCTATTCATGATTCTAATTTAGAGCCGATTCTTGGCCCTAGGCCAGTAAGCGACTCACTTTATTTACAGGCACTATTCGAGGGTCTAGCTAAAATTGAATTAAAAGGGTGGGAAAAACTACACAAGCTGACAGGTTCTCTTCCAAAAAAAATTATTACTGTTGGTGGAGGGTCAAAAAACCCTCAGTGGAGAAAAATAAGAGAAAAAATTATAAATATACCAATAGTGTCATGTAAAAAAACTACCTCATTTGGAACTGCCCTATTAGCGTTCAATGCAAAACAATAATTTTTTGGGATATTTGATGAAGATATAAATTTTTTAATAAAAAGGGTTTCACAAACTACACATCTTAATTTAAAGTATATAGGTTGGAGCCGGGATAGCTCAGTTGGTAGAGCAGGCGACTGAAAATCGCCGTGTCCCCAGTTCAAATCTGGGTCCTGGCACCTTTAAAACCCTGTTAATGACAGGGTTTTATAATTTTTAGAAATAGAATACTCTTAATTTTTTTAATTTTCTCTTATTAATTCAAAATTTTTAGTTTTCCACTCTGCATACTTGGCCAATCACTCCCAAAATTAGTTCATCTCCATTTGGATATTGCCAATCAGCAAAATCATTGAAATTACCATTAACTTCATCTGTGGAGACATTAACGTCTCTAAATGATTTTTCAAAACAATTTATATCCATTGTATAAAGAATATCCTTCGTAATTTCACTTTTTGTTTTGGGAATAAATTTACTCAATACTCTCACAGAACCATCCTCATTCCTTTTTATGCTTTGTCTATCCCATAACTGTTGTCCATATTCACTTTTAGGGACACCAACCCATTCATGAGATAAAGCATTTGATTGTTTTATTGAAATAAAAAAGGAAAAGATTACAGAAAAGACTAAACAAATTATATTTCTAGAAAATATTAAACTAACTTTATTCTCAGAAAAAATCATAGCTACTTTTGAAATGCAAAAATCTTTTTAAGGAGTAAATATAAGATTAAAAATTTGTAATAATTTTTGTTGATTAGTATTTCTATTATAGATACAATCAAATATTAAATTAAGAATTTACTTCCAATAAATTTATTAGAAAATAATGAATAAACTTCAGAAATGTCTCTCAGTGATTTTTTTTATAGCAATATTTATTGTATTGATTTATTTAATCCAAAATTATGGAATTGAACCTCTTAGAAACAAAATAGAAAGTATGGGCATTTGGGCTCCTTTTGGAATATTCATACTTAGAGGTGTCAGTATTATTTTGCCCGCTCTTCCAAGTTCAGCTTATTCTCTACTAGCTGGTTCATTACTAGGATTTCAAAAAGGTTACATAACAATCATCTTTTCTGATATGGTTTTCTGCCAAGCTGCTTTTTTTATTGCAAGAAATTATGGTCGAGTTCCTGTAAGTAATTTAGTAGGCCCAAAAGCAATGAAAAAGATTGAAAGTTTTAATCAGAATCAACTAGAAGAAAATTTCTTTCTTATGACAGGTCTACTAATGACTGGACTTTTTGATTTTCTAAGCTACGCAATTGGTATTGGAGGAACTCGCTGGAAGATATTCACTCCTGCATTATTAATAAGTCTTTTAATCAGTGATTCTATCCTAGTAGCTGTGGGAGCTGGGGTTAGTCAGGGAGCAGGAATATTTCTAGGGATAGCTCTTTTGGGAATGTTTGCTTTAGCTACTATTTCAGGATTAGCAAAACATAAAATGCATAAATAACAAAATATTTAATAATCTGTTAACCAAAAGCAAAGAAAGATATGACATTTTTGCAAACAACAACTATAAAATAAGATTTCATGCAAGAATGTAAATCTATTGATTTCTAAAGTTATTAGATGACTACATTAAGACCAACTTCATATGATCGTCCTGGAGAACAAATATCAACTACTCCTTCTGGATTAAAAGTAACTTCTGCAAAGAGATTAATGGTGGATTCAATGGTAAGAATGATTCAAAAAGCAGAAAATCATTCAGTAGAAGATAAACTTGACGAAGAATCTAAC
>QCNH01000062.1 GCA_003213275.1 Prochlorococcus sp. AG-424-M03
ATTAGAAATCGTAATAAAATCATGCTATGAGTCTAAAAAGAAATATAAAAATTATTAAGAAAAATTATTCTCTAGGAATAATTGGAGGAGGTCAATTGGCTTTAATGTTAACCGAGGCAGCAAAAAAAAGAGATTTATCGGTATGTGTTCAAACAAAATCTTCTGATGATCCTGCGGGTTTAAAAGCAGATCATGTTATAGAAGCTGATCCTTTAAAGATAACGGGTAATAAATTATTAATTAATAAGTGTGAAAAAATAATTTTTGAAAATGAATGGATAAAAATTGATAAATTAAATTTAATTGATAATAATGATATTTTTATCCCAAATCTTGATGCAATTAAGCCTTTAGTAGATAGGTTTTCTCAAAAAAAATTAATAGATAGTATGAATATTCCATGTCCAAAATGGATAACTATTGAAAATTTTAAAAATCTCTCGGATGAGGAAATCAATAATTGGAGTTTTCCTCTAATGGCAAAATCAAATAAAGGTGGATATGACGGTAAAGGTAACAAAAAAATAAAGACAAAAGAAGATTTAGATTCTTTTTTAAAAGAGAATAATTCTGATGATTGGTTAATAGAAGAATGGATAGATTATGAAAAAGAACTAGCTCTTGTGGGTTCAAGAGATCAAACTGGTAAGATAAGATTCTTTCCAATAGTTGAGACATTTCAATTAAATCATGTTTGTGATTGGGTTCTTGCACCTGCAGCAACTGAATACGATTTAAACTTATTTGCAATAAATATTTTCTCTTCAATAGTAAATGAACTTAATTACGTTGGAGTTTTAGGTATTGAATTCTTCTATGGATTAAATGGTCTTGTAATTAATGAAATAGCGCCTAGAACTCATAACTCAGCTCATTTTTCAATTGAAGCTTGTTCTTCAAGTCAGTTTGATCAATATGTTTGTATTTCATCTGGGCTTATGACACCTGAAATAAAAATGAATTGTGAAGGGGCAATTATGATAAATCTACTGGGATTAAAAAAGAATTTCCCAATTTCAATGGATGCAAGATTGAAAATGTTATCTGAAATTGAGGGTTCTAATATTCATTGTTATGGCAAATCTCGAGAAATTTTAGGAAGAAAAATGGCTCACATCACCTTTTTGTTAAATGGTAAAACGCATTCAGAAAGATATGATGAATCACAAGTTTTATTAACTATGGTAAGAGACATCTGGCCATCTCCAAATGTATAAAAAAATAAGTTAGAGTTAAGATACTGGATCTTTGGTTAAGTTCTTCTTTATGTGCTCTGATCTGACTCTCTTTCGACATGAGGAGACTGTCGTGATGTGGTAGTAAACCGATCTTGTAATCGGAAACGAAAGCTCACTTTGAATCCTCTTCTGGCATTTCCAGGTCGATGCAGCAGAGAACTGACGGGGATCCGGTGTTACCTATCAAAATGCTTGCTATAAAAGGCTTTTGGTGGGTATTTTATTTTTATGGTTTTGGTATTTAGGACCAAACTGCACTTCCGAATGAAGGACTATATTAGAGATTGGCCACATAATTGAGCTATAGATAAGGAAACAGATCTTTTTAAATAAAAATTTAGTTTATTCAACTTAAATTCATCTATTTATTGGCTTTTCTTTTTTTATTCAAAACAGTAGGAGATTAAACTTCCCAATCTATGTCGTAATCTTCATCCATATCTTTTTCATAAACCCTCGCAAGTTCTCTTAGTAAGGTTTTTACTTCCATATCTGTAGCATCAGATTCGTCTTGGAACTTGGTGCAAATTGCCTTAAGTTCGTCATAAGCTTTTTCTAGCAATATTATTTTTTGATTTGGATTTGCCATTTAATTTTTATCTACTATTTCTCCTCCATACTCTCTAGCTATTACATCTAAACACCTAAGAATGTCTTTATTATTCAACAGATCTGTTTGCTCTAAATAATTAAGAAGAGTTCTTATTTGTTCAATAGTATTTTCTTCTAATTCCTTCATTAGTATCTTTCTCTTAACTCTATCTTATATCCATCAGGATCTTATACGAACGCTAAGACTGTTTATCTTGTTGCATTTGTTTTTTCTTCAGTCTTTCGTATTCAACGTGCAGAGCACCTAAACACCAAGGATTTTTCAATCCTTTTACTCCTCCCATTAGTAGTTTTGCATCTGAAGGAGAATGTTACTTCATGTTCAGGAAGTCTTTCTGCCAAGCAGTTTCATCCCATTTATTAGTCATATTATTTAACTTGATTCAGTGAATAAAAAATATCTTTATAACCATTTTCTTTATCCCACTCTTTCATCTTTGTACTATTTGTAGCAGCAGCAAATGCTCCTAAATCTTTAACTTCAAGTATTTAAGTTACTTTTATGCTCATTTATCCTGATGAGTTCATATTCTTCGAAATATTTCTGTCCCTCCTTTTCATGAAAATCGGCTACAAATTGATCGAAATCCTCAGAAGTACAATCAAAAATAGAAACTATTAAGGTATTCATAAAAAAAGAGAATTTAGGTTCCTTTTTTTAGATCGACTGTCAATTAATTATTGCTCATAATATTTACTTAATATAAGTAATTATCAAATTAAATTTATGCTTAAATATTTCAGCTCTCATTAAACTTAAAATGTATTATTCAGAAACTAAAGTGATAATTGGTGGTCTAGCCCATGTTCCCATATTAATCTTCATAGTAAATTTTATTAAAGGTAAGTTTGAATCTATAGAAGCAAAAGTAGTTGATGTTAAATCGGAAGAGCCAAAGGTAAAAGTTGTTGAGGTTAAAGAAGAGGAAGTAAAAGCTGAAGAGGTAAACCCAAGTGAAGTTAAAGAAGAGGAAGTAAAAGCTGAAGAGGTAAACCCAAGTGAAGTTAAAGAACAAACAGAATAATACAAGAAAATGATAAAAAAAGAGGTTTTTATCCCCTTGCTTTAGATCGATTGTCAATTAATGTATATGTAAAGAAGCGGTCTTTTAAATATTTCCAAAGATATAAAATACTAATTTGCCCTGATTTATAAATTAATTTTAAAAACTTTGTTTTTTACTTTTTTTATGTCAATTCTTTCGTTAATTTGTTCAAATTAGCTAGTCGAAAAAGAAATGAAAATGGCAATATTATTTTAAACAAAAGAACAGGCAGAAAAAGAAGCTTATGAACTTGATTGTGAAGGCGCTCATCAAATATGGGATAAATTGATGTCATCCAGTATGCATCAAAATAACCATTAAAAAAGGAGGTAACTGTATCTTATTTTAGATTGACTCAAGATAATTTATTTGCCAAGATACTTGACGATCATTTCAAATTTATTTATAGTAACAGTACAAATGTATTACTAAGGGATGACTTTAGGAGGGGCTAATGTTTGGACTAATTTTTCTTACGGTTATCGTAATGACTCCCCAAGTGGTTGGTTGCTTAGTCCAGACCGTAGAAGATTAGTTTTATTTGCAAGGAATAAAAAATCTCCAAGAAATTTTATGAGAATTTTTGCTCATACATATTATGCGAATGATCTTGGTGAGCCATTGGCAATTAAATCATCAACTCAAATGTATTTGGATAACGCCTGGGATAAATGGCATGACCTTCAGTTAGAAGGTTGGACTTTCGAAGAACTTGAATTACCTGAATTAGCATGATTAAGTTAAATCCAATCAAAAAAAAACTACCAAAGGTAGATAGAAAGGTATCTTTCAAAGATCCATCAAAATTATTAGCAGAATTTTTTAATGGTGTTGTTATTGAACTTGAAGAAGAATACAAATATGACTTATAAGGAATTGATAGATCAAGTTTCCGCAACTTTATTTAAAAAAAGCGGAAAGTTGGAAAGCAGAAGATCATGGTTAGCAATGAGGAATTATCTCGAACAATTAGATAGCGAACAACTAAAATCCATGCTTAAAGACAAGTGATGATTTAGGGACTTTATTCATGCATTTTTTCGATATGAGACTGTTGTTGAACTAAAAATG
>QCNH01000063.1 GCA_003213275.1 Prochlorococcus sp. AG-424-M03
TGCGATTGCATAACTATCTTCATATCTTTCTAGAGTATCCATTGCAGAAATTCTGTTGGTAGCCCAACAGGTAGAAATATCTATCCTTTTTCTAATGAAGTTGTCCATTGAAATTTAGAAGTTGTATATAGATAAACACAATAAGGAATATATGTATTGTCTAAAAAGTTACAACTTTGTACTTCCAAACAATAATTTAATCTTTATTTTATATTTGAGTTGATTTTTAAGGAAATAGTAAAGAAAATATAAAGAAATAGGGTTAAACTGCTTCGCTGTGATTTGCAAGTAGCCTTTCGACTTCCTCAAAACCTTCTTTGGCTGAATTTATTGCAAGTTGCTCGCTAACTTTTTCTTCTGATACTAATTTTGAAGATATTTTCTTCAAAAGAGTTTCTTTTCTTTCTCTTAGTGAACTAACAATTTCTTCTTCAATTATAGATTTTATTGCTTTAGAAATTATTTTTTTGTCATTGGCTTCTTCGAATGTCCCTTGCACTAATTCTTGAATAAATAATCGATGGACCTCACTACTTCTTAAAAAGCTTTCTGTGGCATTTATAATTCCTTCAACAAGAGCTTCATCAGGTTCAGAATCATTTTCTGCGAGCTTAAATTCCCAATCTAAATGTCTTCTTTGCCAACCTGCCGAGTGGAGACTTGGCATGACTGTCTGTGAATAAGTATCAACTGACATTTCATATATTCTCTCTGCTAATTTCTCGCACCAATCTTTACCATGCTTTTCTAGATTTTTCTGCATAGCTTGTCTTGGAACGGCATGACCACCGTGATGACTGTGACATACTCCATCTGGACATTCGATTGCTTTTATACTCATTGGATTATTAGTACCTATATATTCTAGATAGCTATTTTTTGTAGAAAAGAAAATATATTTTTAACAAAAATCCAAGACTTTTGACTTTCTTCAATTTATATTTAGTATGTTAAAAAAATAAATAAATTGACAAAGATACTTATTCCTTCCGAAACATGCTCTGGTGAAAGGAGAGTTTCAGCTACGCCAGAAGCGGTAAAGAAATTAAAAAGCCTTGGATGTGATGTTTATATTGAAAGTTCAGCAGGGAAATTATCAGGATTTAATGACTTTTTGTATGAAGAGTCGGGCGGTATAATAATTAGTGATTTTGATCAAAATATTTGGGGTGAAGCGGACATCATATTTTGTGTTCAAACTCCTTCTGAAGATAATTTAACTAAATTAAAAAAAGGAGCGGTTCTTATTGGTCTTCTTAACCCATATGGAAATAAGAAACTTCTTAAGTTTATAAATAGTAATAAGATTTCAGCTTTATCACTAGAGTTACTTCCGAGAATTAGTAGGGCTCAATCTTCTGATGTTCTTTCTTCACAGGCCAATATTGCTGGCTATAAAGCAGTTCTATTAGCTGCAAGTGAGTTGGATAGATATTTCCCAATGCTTATGACTGCAGCAGGAACGGTTCAACCCGCCAAAGTAGTTGTTCTTGGGGGAGGTGTCGCAGGATTGCAAGCAGTCGCCACTGCAAAAAGGCTTGGGGCAATAGTTTTTGTATCCGATATAAGACCTGCTGTTAAAGAACAAGTAGAGTCACTTGGAGCAAGGTTTATAGAACTTCCTGAAGTGGACGAAAAACCAGGTGAGGCAGGGGGTTATGCAAAAGCAGTAACTCCTGAATTTCTTTCAAAACAGAAGGCTACTTTAACTAAATATTTATCAGAAGCTGATGTTGCTATTTGTACTGCGCAAGTTCTAGGTAAAAAGGCTCCTGTTTTAATAGATTCTCCAATGATTGAAAAAATGAGGCCTGGAGCAGTAGTTATTGATTTAGCAGTTTCACAAGGAGGTAACTGCGAAGGAACAAAATCAAATGAAACTATTATCAAAGATGGTGTAAAACTTATTGGGGCAGGCGAATTACCCTCTTCTGTCCCTTATGATGCCAGTTCGCTTTATGCTAAGAACTTAACATCTTTTATTACACCATTTATCAAAGATGGTCTAATTAAATTAGATAAAGAGGATGAACTAATTTCTGGATGTTTATTAAGCGATGAAGGAGTTGTCCTTCAAAATAAAGTTTTTGAAAATTGAGGTTTTAAATTTATGTCTTTTATAAGTCTTCTTTGGGTCCTACTTCTTGGGAGTTTATTAGGCCTTGAGTTAATTGGGAAAGTCCCTCCTACTCTTCATACACCTCTTATGAGTGGAGCAAATGCAATTTCTGGAATTACAATGCTGGCAGCATTGACTTTAATTGTAAAAGCAGGAGAAAATGTGCCACTTTTAATTATTGGTTCAGTTTCTCTTGGATTCGCTCTTTTCAATGTTGTGGGCGGTTTTTTTGTTACTGATCGAATGCTAGCAATGTTTAGCCGTAAACCATCAAATAAGAAGTAATTATTAGTATGAATCTACCCGTAATCATTAAATTCGTTATTGACCTTCTAGCTGTACTTTTACTGGCTTTAGGAATAAAAGGATTGTCAAAAGTAAAATCAGCAAGGGATGCTAATAGATTAGCTGCATTTGCAATGTCTCTATCAGTAATAGGATTACTATCCTATTATTTGGGGACATCTGGAATTGCTATTCAGTCTTGGATTTGGATAATAATTGGATCAATCATAGGTAGTTTATTCGGAGCAATAATCGCAAAAAAAGTACCTATGACTTCCATGCCTGAAACAGTTGCATTGTTTAATGGTTGTGGTGGAATGTCATCACTTTTAGTGGCATTGGGAGTAGCTATTTTTCCTATATCTAATGATGTAGAAAATCTTGATTTTTTTAAGTCACTGATTAACGAAGTTTCTATATCTGTTTCAATATTTGTAGGTGCCATTACTTTCACTGGTTCCATAGTGGCAATGGCAAAGTTACAAGGTTGGTTATCAACTCCAGGATGGACTCAGAGCAAAGTTAGACATTTTGTAAATATTGTTTTTGGGGTTGCTTCCTTGATAGCCTTTTTTGACTTGATAAACGGAAATACAAGTTCTATTTGGCTTTTAGTTATAGTTTCTTCTTTATTAGGAATAGGAGTTACGCTGCCAATTGGTGGTGCTGACATGCCAGTTGTTATATCTTTATTAAATAGCTATTCAGGGATCGCAGCAGCAGCAGCAGGTTTTGTTGTTGATAGTCAGCTTTTAATAGTCGCAGGTGCAATGGTTGGAGCAGCAGGTCTAATACTTACTCAAGTAATGTGCAAGGGTATGAATAGATCATTGGTCTCAGTCCTTTTTGGAGGATCTTTATCTGCGCAAAGTACAGCCTCTTCTGGATCAGGAGAATACACAAATATAACTTCTTGTAGTGTTGAAGAATGTGCATTGACTTTAGAGGCAGCAAACAAGGTAATAATTGTTCCTGGTTATGGTCTGGCTGTCGCTCAAGCCCAACATACTTTAAGGGAAGTGACAAAAAAACTAGAGCAAAATGGTATTGAAGTTGTATATGCGATACATCCAGTAGCAGGGAGGATGCCTGGACATATGAATGTACTTTTAGCAGAAGCAGATGTTCCTTACGAACAGCTTAAAGAGATGGACGTTGTAAATCCTGATTTCCCAGCAACAGATGTTGTTTTGGTTTTAGGAGCAAATGATGTAGTTAATCCTCAGGCAAAAAATGATAGTTCTTCACCTTTATATGGTATGCCAGTTCTTGATGTGCAGGAGGCAAGAACGGTATTTGTAATTAAAAGAGGTATGAGTGCAGGTTATTCCGGAATAAAAAATGATTTATTTGATCTACCAAATACTTCCATGGTCTTTGGTGATGCAAAGAAGGTATTGAATGATCTGATTGGAGAATTAAAGGATCTTGGGGTTGGGGAGAAATAATAGTAAATCTTCTGGTTTTTCAGATTACTTA
>QCNH01000064.1 GCA_003213275.1 Prochlorococcus sp. AG-424-M03
TATTTTTTTCTCTAATAATTTATATAAAATAGGTTGCCAAAATTGATTTGAATTTAGATTTTTAAAAAGATTTAGCGAATTTATTTCATATCTATTCCATTCAGCAATCATTTCAGGTCTGAAGATAAGATAATCAATAAAATTCTCCGTTATCTTTTTAGTCAGATTATATATATCACCATCAATTGTCTTTTTATTATTTAAATATTTATTAATCCAATTGCTAAGTGGAAATGATTCTTTAAAGTTGTTTAGTTCTTCTAATGAATCAATAATGCCCCATTTAATTGACTCAAAATTCCATAAGCCCATATCAATATCAGGGAAAAAATTTGTCAATAATGATTCGGTATAACTTGATATTGTCTTTAATTCATAAAGAGCACTTATTTGGTTTTTAATAGTTATTTGTTCACGTAACCACTTACCAAAGAAATAATTGGGAACCGCTATTTCTAATTTCTCAGTTATAAAAGGAGGACAAATTTTTAATTCTTCTGCTAAAAGCTCACTAATTACTTCAATTTTGTTTGACCTATACAGATTGAGCAATTTTTTAATTGGTTATATTATTCAACTTTAAATGGATCAGTTATTTCTGCATTAGGAAATTCGAATTCCCCAACAGCAACAAACTCTAAACGAAGCTTTAAAAAAGTTATAAATTTTTTATCGGTTGACAGAACAGCTGCTGGGGGAGATGGAATCTTTGTTTTCAGATCAATAAATTGAGTAGTTTGCAAAAAAGATGGATTTTTTAAAAGCCAAAAATCTATTTCTTTATTGTTTTCTTTATAGTTCCTCACCCTCTCTTTTAAAATTTCTTCAAGTGGTTCTTCAACTGTTAAAAACTTTTCACTTGCAGCTACGAAAAAATATGTTGTCATTTTAAGATTTAATTTAATGTAATAAGTGACTTCATTTCACGAACAGACTTTTCCAATCCAACCGCTAAAGCCCTTGCAACAATACTATGACCTATGTTTAACTCGTTCATATTGTTAATTGATGCAATTTTTTTAACATTATTGTAGTTAAGGCCATGTCCAGCATTAACAACTAATCCAATGTCATTTGCTTCATATGTCGACTCTATAATCCTTTGAAGCTCTTTATGCTGATCGTATCCTGCTAGTTCAGCATATTTACCAGTATGTAATTCTATAAAGTTAAAACCTATTTCTTTAGAATAATTGATCTGCTCATGAAGAGGATCAATAAATGCACTTACTTTGATATTTGAGTCTTTTAAACTTTCAACAAAAGTCTTAAGGTATTTTCCATTATTTTTCACATCCAACCCGCCTTCAGTGGTAACTTCCTCTCTTTTCTCTGGTACAAGAGTTACGTAATCAGGAAGAAGTTTTTTAGCAATTACCAACATTTCTTCTGTAGCAGCCATCTCTAAATTGAGTTGTGTTTTTATAGTTTCTTTCAAAAGGAATACGTCTCTATCTTGTATATGCCTTCTATCCTCTCTTAGATGAACTGTAATTGAATCTGCACCACCTAACTCAGCTAAAAAAGCAAATTGAACAGGGTCAGGCTCTACAGTTTTCCTTGCTTGCCTGACATTTGCAATATGGTCTATGTTTACTCCTAAAGTAGTCATAATATCAAAATTTAGTTTCTAGACAATCTAGTAACCGCCCAATAATAGCTAATAAAAAATTACAAACACTTAAATTATTAATATATAGTTAATTGAAATTGAAAAAGAAATCCGTAGATATTTGGCACAAAATCAATCCAGTATTGGGATATATAGCGATGTTCTTTACCCAAGATATTGTCTTGAGGTTTTTCTTTAGTAAAAAGAAAATAATTAATAATGGTTTTTATATCCCTAAAAATTCCTCGATCATTTTAGCTCCAACCCATAGATCAAGATGGGATGGCTTAGTCCTCACTATGGCAATGGGTAGGAGGGTAACCAGAAAGGATTGTAGGTTTATGGTTACTAAGTCCGAAATGAGAGGACTACAAGGTTGGTTTTTAAAAAGACTTGGATGTTTTTCAATAAATCAGTTATCACCTTCACTCTCGACATTAAGATATGCAATTTCTCTTATAGAAAAAGGGGAACAACTAGTTGTTTTCCCCGAAGGGAAAATTAATAAATATGGAAAAAAAATAGCTCTTAAAGAGGGACTTTATAGATTAGCCCGTTTAGCAACAAAAAAGACAAAGTCCATTACTATTGTTCCAATTGGTATTGCGTACAGTAAAGTGTCTCCGAGAATTAGAGATGAATTTTGCCTATCACTTGGAAAACCTATTTTAATGAATGATTACTTAAATTTATCAATCAAAGAATTTAATGAGTTCTTAAATGAAAAAATGATAAATGCAGAAAGAATAGCCTTAAAAAATGTCGGTAGATGAATCCGTAATAAGTTAATATAAATTTTAATATTTATTGAGGATATGAAATTGTTAAGATTAATTCCTATTTTATTTTTATTTATTGGAGTTTTTCCTTACGAAAACTTAGTTCAAGCGGAAGTTAAGAATCCAAAAGATTATAAAGTCCTCTCAAATACTAATAAAAAACTTTCTATTGCAAACGTAAAATATTATTTAGAACAAGGCGATAAATCTATAAATAATGGTGATTTTGATAAGGCTAAAGACTCTTACCTTGATGCAAGAAAACTAGCTACACAACTAGCATCATTTTATTCAGATCTAAATAAAGCATTTACAGGAGTGGATGCGAGAATACCAAAAGAAATGCAAAATAAAGGTAAAGCATCATTACAAATTTTGGCAGAATCGAATAAAAGATTAGCAGCTCTTTATATTAAAAATGAAAAGCCTGATGTGGCCGTACCACTGCTTATTGAAATAATAAGAATAATGTCTCCTAACACTTCTGAAGGGAAAGAAGCTTATAAATCATTAATACAACTAGGATTTGTGGAAACAAATTATAAAGGTTAATAAAAATCAATTATGATTACGAAAAGAGAAGTTATTAATTTAATAACTAATAAATTACCAAGTTCCCAAGTTTTTGTTGAAAACCTTAAGGGAAATGATCATTTGCAAGTCACTGTAATTGCTTCTGAATTCAATGGATTATCATTAGTTAAACAACACCAGCTAGTCTATTCTGCGTTAAAGGAAGAATTAGCTTCTGAAGCTATCCATGCACTGGCATTAAAAACAGAAACACCAAATTGAATTATGGACAACTTAACAAAAAATAAAATACAAAAACTAATTGACTCTAATCCAGTAATGGTATTTATGAAAGGGACTAAATTAATGCCTCAATGCGGTTTTTCTAATAATGTAGTTCAAATACTAAATTCGCTAGGAGTTGAATTTAGTACTTTTGATGTTTTAAGCGATTTCGAGATACGAG
>QCNH01000065.1 GCA_003213275.1 Prochlorococcus sp. AG-424-M03
GTTATTAACTGCAGTGGATTTAACTGTAACGGAGCCTTCTGAAATTCTATGGCTAAACCAGATCAAAAACAATATTAATTGATAATGCATATGAATAAATAAATAATATCTGCATAAATCTTCAAAAAGATACTAGTTTTTAGAATTAAGAAGTTAAGTATTTACTAAAACTACTGTGAACAAACGGAAAGAAATGAAAGAAGACAAAACTGATTTGGATACAGGTAAAGTTAGCCACTATCTATATGTTTCCCAATATCAAAGTAGTAAAATATAATTTTGCTTTTAGAAATATAATATTCATATTTTTAGAATTTTTTGAAATAAAAAGGAATGAAGCTCGTATAAGAGATACATTCCTTGCATAGCATTAGTTTTATCTAGATTTGAATTTGAGAATCTAACTCCTCTGGTGGACTGTCAATCATTAGATCCCTCCGATTCAATAATTTAAACTTAAGCCTTACTTATAAGTAAAGTAAATCAGTAAAAATGCTGATTTAATATTTAAAAACTATTTTTTCATTTATTGTTAATTATAAATGAATTATTTGGTATCAAGATTAATAAGTAACTATTTCGTCTTTCCTAAAATGTTTGAATTAGAGAAGATAATTCTGGTGCATCTAGCAATAGTGCAAAAAAAGTAAGCACAGCTAATAGAAATATTGAAAAATAAAATTGAATCATAATGATAAATTACTTTAAAGAATTTTTTGAAGTTGTATAAAATAATGCTTTGTTTACATAATTAAACATCCCGATCTAGAAAATTCTATTAGAGAATATTCAAGATGATTCAGGAGAAAATATATTCCTATTTTTTGCCAATATTCACAACCATTAATTAGATGATAACCCTTTGTTATACGTTTGATGAGTCTGGTAAAGATTAGACAGTAAGAAAGTTTTTATAGTGCTTTAGCGAAAGTGATTGCAATTCATACAAATCTTTGTCCATTTTTGTTATTGAATAGCTCCCTTTAGATTTTCCTTTTGAAGTATTTACCTTAATTACGATTATTGGAATTTATTAGTAACGATCTTCCAGCCTCCTGATATTAATTCATTCCATGTTTCATAGGCGCACTCAAGAGTATGAAGTCTTGAATTTTTAAGTTGATCTGGTTCACCTAATTCATTCGAATAGAAAAGGTGAGTATATACTTTCAAGTTATAAGATGCCGATTTCTTGTAACTTTCAAAAAAAATCAATAAGCCCATCTTTTGGTTAAACAACCAGCCAGTTGGGGGGTCAATAAGGCTGCCACGATAAAGATTAGTCCAAACATTAACAACTCCTGATGTCATTTAAAATAATACGGTTGTACTATTAATATAAATGTACTAGTAGCTAGTGTCAAGTATATCCTTTCTTTGTCTTGATTTAAATCCAAAAAATTACTTTTCGAAAATAAGTATTTTTAAATTATTATTTGGTAATAGTCTATACAAGTAATACTTCCAATAGGAAAATATCATTAAAGGGGAAATTAAAAAAATAATAAAATAAAATGTATAGAAATCCCTTCTATTTAGGATGGAATAAAGGTTGGTCTTTTCTATTTTTTTTAGAAGGTGGCATAGCAAAAATTGAAGCAAAAGGTTTTGGTATATCCATTACAACAAAAGTTGAGAAGGGAGAATCACTAATAGAATCTGCAGACAGATTAGTCTATAAAGAACAAAGGATTAGAAAATCAAGATATTATTCCTGGGTTCGATCCATTAATAAAAAACAATAACTTAAGTAAACCTTTAATTATTAAAGTATTTGGTTGACAGTCAATTTAAACTATAAGTAAGTTATTTTTTTTAATCTTGTCTAATAAATTCTATGAATGGTGGAAAAAACATAGAAAAATTGTAACCTATGGGGTTTTTTATAGTTTTATTTGGTTTTTATTTATCCCCTGTTGTCAAAGAAGCAAAACATAAAAACCAATGCATTAAGTACTCTACTAAAGGGGCATTAACTAAATTTAATAAAGACGATATAGGAGAAGCCCTATTAGAAGAAACAGGTTTGAATACTAATGAATTAGCAAAGATTGAGGGTTATAAGAATTGCATAAATTAAAAAATCTGAAACCGTTATGCTTTGTTTTTGAATGATTAAGGCTGTGTTCAAAATAATTTTATTAATATTATTATTTGGATTTTTATCTATAAGTCCAAAAACAAGATATTTGGTTGGCATATCTCTAGATAAAATTTCTTCATTTCTTTTGTGGACTGTTAAATATGAAGATAAAGGAAAATGGATTATAGATAAACCAAGTTGGATACCTCGCCAAAAATTTAAGCCGTCTTATTAAATGAAGACTTATTTAGAAGAACGAATTGAGTGGTATGACGACAACTATAGAAATGGTAATGCTTTGATTTCTAATAAGCAATTTGACCAACTTGAAAATAATTTATTCAGAACAAACCCTAATTGCGATTACTTTATAAAGAAAAATAAATTAGTTTTGCCATCTTTAGAAAAGAATTCAATAGATCAATTCTTGAAAGGACTCATACCAGATACCAGATTATTAATTGAGCCCAAAATTGATGGCTGTGCTGTGGCTCTGCAATATAGGGATGGAAAGTTCGAGAAAGCAATTTCAAGAAAAGGAACTGACGTTACTAGTAAACTTATAAAAATACAAGGTATTCCCAATCAACTTAGTATTAAAGGAGTTCTTCAAGTTAGAGGTGAATTATACGCACCAAACCAAAAGCCAAATATATCCCAAAGAATCGCTTCAGGATTTCTCAGAGCCAAAGAAGGATTTTCTCAAAGCCTCAGCTTTTGCGCATTTCAAATACTTAATTCAAAACTTAATCAATATGAATCCAAAAAGAGTCTTTCTAATCTGGGTTTCAAAATCCCTCAGGACATTTCTTGTAATTTTACAAGTCAAGTACAAATATTTAGAAACCAATGGCTTGAAGGTAAGCTTTTTAGGGAATATCCAACAGATGGAATAGTAGTAAAAATAAATTCTAGAAAATTACAATTAATTAGAGAAAAATCA
>QCNH01000066.1 GCA_003213275.1 Prochlorococcus sp. AG-424-M03
ATTTTTATTTTCTAAGTTGCTCATGAAAGTGTTAATTCAATTATTTATCATCATTATTTGCATATGGGCCGAAAAACTCACTAGCATCTCTTCCCATTACTTTAGCAAAATTTAAACTTTTATCTATATCCCATTTAGATGCCATTCCATAAAGAATACCAGCAGCAAAAGAATCTCCACAACCATAAGAATCAACCTTTAATTTTTTGTTTTTAATAGCCTCATATCTTCCTCCAGGGAATATTATGCCACCCTTCTCTCCCTCGGTTTTAATAGTATATTTGGGTTTTAACGATAATTCAGAAAAAGAAAAAACCTCACCAGGATCAAGATTACTGCCTATTAATCCATCCAAAAGCACATTTGATTGATTAATTGTATTCAACCCCACTCTTGGAGTTGTACAAAGTACTGAAGCTGATCTAGCCATTTTAAAAATCTCTGAATCAGATGCCGTAATAAAAATTCCGTCCATTTTTTTTAAAATGTTCCATTCTAAATTGTCTTTATAATTTGGAGCTAACCTTTCTCCAATTACTGTAATTGCTCTTTCCCCTTGAGAGTCAATTAAACTAAACCCTCTTCTAGTTGGTTTATCACGCCATGCCACATGTAACTTAATTCCCATATTTGAGAGAATCTTAAAACATTTATCTCCATAATCATCATTACCTAATGAAGTAAAAAAGTGAATTTGGTTTAAAGTCAAATCAGAAAGTATTTTCGCGATAATAGAGCCACCACCAGCCGGATATTCAATGGACTTTTTAGAATGAGAGATAATTCCTGGCTTCGGCAATTTATCGACTCTCAAGAAATTTATCCACTCAATATGGCCTACTACTGCAAAATTTAAATTTCCTTTTTTAAATTTATATTCTTCAATTTTATTTTTCTTTTCAACATCCATAAGCTTTTAAATACTATTATTAAAAAAAATATTTTTGACAAGTGAATTCATTAAACATTCTAAAAGATAACAAACAGATCCTATCTTATCTTTACCTAATTCTATCTATTTTAGGAGCTATCCTTCCAATGATGGCAAATTTCGAATTCGCTAGGGAATATGGAAATAGCTTTGATATAAATAACTTCATTTCTTTAGCGAATGCAAACCCTGCAGCTCAGTCAATCTCTAGAGACTTATTAGTAGGAGCAAGCGCTATTTTTATATGGATAGTAAATGAATCAAAAAAACTAAATATGAAGAACATGTGGGTTATTTATATTGGAACTTTTCTTATAGCTTTTGCATTTTCTGCACCTTTTTTCTTATTTCTAAGAGAGAGAAGAATTATTGAATTAGAAAAGATTAATTAAAATAATCTCTTATATAAAAATGCAAATACAATAAAGCAAAAACATGAAATTGAAAGCCATATTATTGAAGCATAACCAAATAGATCTAATATGCGTCCCGAAATAAATGGTCCAAAGAAATACCCCATAGCGAAACATTGTGATAGTAGAGCAAGTGCAAAACCTTTTTTATTTGAAGGAGCTATTCTGAAAACAACATCTGTTGATGTTGGAAGAAATGAAGCAGTGCCTAAACTTACTAATATCAATGAAAAAGGAATCAAATAAAAAGCTGCAATATTCAAATAACTAGAAATAAATAATAAAAATGAAGCGAAAGAGAAATTTATTAAACTAAATTTCAAGCCAAATAATCTTTCTTTCTTAGATATCCAAGAACCGACAGGCCATTGTAAAAACAGCAATAAAATTAACTGAACAGAAATTATAAGACTAATCATTTCTTTGCTTAATGCATTGCGATATACTCCACCTTTAACAAGATCCAGAGGCAAAGTTACTTGAATCAAAGCTAGAGAGGTTGTTATCAATAAAACAGATAAAATTATTATTATTGAATTTTTATTCCATTTCAATTGTCCCTGATTAATTGGATCTACTAATTTTTTTTGGAAATTTTCTAATTTTCTTTTAATAGAAGAACTATTTCTAGATATTAAATATGTAATAGCTAACATGCAAAATATATCATTAATAAAAATTGATTTAGAATACAAAAAATTTGTCATATAACCCCCTAAGAATACCCCTAGAAATATTCCTAAAGCCTCCGAACTTCTAACAAGAGCATAAGCTTTGCGTGTTTCGATAGGATGGCAAAAATATGGCACCCCGAACTCGGCAGCAGGCCAATATATTCCTGCAGCAGCCCCAACAAATGATTGTCCAATTATATACAAAAAGGTATCTCTTGAAAAAATGAGGCATAAGCTAGCGGCAATACTTAGTATTGAAGAAGTAACTATTGGAAATTGTATTTTCCCTGATTTATTAAGATAATTACCTGTAAAGAGTCTTGTTACGGTTCCAATTATTGCTGAAATGGTAAACCCTAAGCCAATATCTGTTGCCGATAATCCTATGTTATTAAAAATAAGTGATGTTAAGTAAATAACACCTCCTGCTCCAAATGCAGCGTAAAATCTTATCTTGGTTATTAACCTCAAATGATATGGAAATTGAATCCACCAATTTTTGCTAATTTGTAAATTATTTAGACTAATCACAAGTGAAATACATTTTTATAATTTTTTTTAGTTTTTGTGGTTTATTTTTTAATAATGGGTTAAAAGCTGCTGAAAAGATAAATATTAAATTTGAAGAGATGGTAATCCCTCTTACTATAGAACAATTATCAAAATTAGAAAAATACAAAGATGATTCAACAGAATTAATAGATTGGTTAAAAAAAAATGGATTAAAAAAAGTTTTTGAATTATCAAAATTTTTAGAATTTCCAGTTT
>QCNH01000067.1 GCA_003213275.1 Prochlorococcus sp. AG-424-M03
TTAATAATTCATCTGGTTTTAATTTTTTAATTTTCTTTTCAAGATTATCAGTTTTACCAATTCTATAAAGATCTCCTACTCTTATAAGGTAAACATATCCCGACATTTGCGTTGTAAAATTAAATCTATACTTATTTAGATAATACTAAAAGAATCAAGGAAATTAAAAGTTTTTACAAAATGACAAACGATATTTTATATTCATTTCGAAGATGTCCATATGCAATTCGTGCTAGATGGGCCCTATTAATTTGTGAAATCAAAGTGGAAATAAGAGAAATTGATTTAAAAAATAAACCTATTGATTTTCTAAAAAAATCCAAAACAAAAACAGTTCCAATATTAATTAAAAAAAATAGTGAAGTTATTGAAGAAAGCCTTGAAATCATACTATGGGCACTCTCAGAGTCAAAAAAAGTAAACAATAAATCAATCTATTTTCCTGATAATAAGAAGGAAGATATTTCTGCAATAATTAATGAAAACGATAACAAATTCAAATATCATTTAGATCGATTTAAATATGCCACAAGATATCAGAATAGTAATGAAGAATTTCATTTCACAAAGGCGAATAAATTAATTAAGAGATGGAACGAACTTCTTTCAGAAAACAAATTTTTTTTTGGAGATGACCCTACAATCGCTGATTGGTCTATTTGGCCTTTTGTAAGACAATTTAAAATCGCTTGTGAAAGTCAAAAAAGAACAAATTATTTGGAGCCCTCAATAAAAAACTGGTTAGACTCCTTTGAAAATAATATAAAATTTAAATCCTTAATGTATAAGTACGAATTATGGGAACCATATTCTAGAAAGAATTATTTCCCCTCTAATTAACTTTCTAACAACTTCCTTTTCTCAATTATTCTTGCTAACTCCAAAAAATATCCTGCAGTCCTAAATTTCCCAATATTTTTTTCCTTAAAATCAAGGTCGCTTCTGATTTCTGCAGTTTCTGCCATCAGCAAATCCAAATCATTTGATCCAAGGCTATACAATTCACCAAGTTCGATTTCCCTGCCAAGTAAATGACTCCTAAACCACTTCCCTTTATTTTCTTGAGGTGGAATATCGTATGGAGTAAATGACATTAAAATAAAAATAAACTTAAAACCATTCTAGGCTTAGAATTGAAAGTTTTTCATCTCTAATTTATTAAAAATCAATGCAATAAAAAGAATTGCGAATGTAATTAAAGCACAAATTTCTGTCCAATAATCTAATCCAATTTTAGAAATCATTAATGGGGCCAAAACTGTGAATAGTCCACCTGAAAGAATTAATTGAGCGAATAGCTGTTTTGATGTAAAAATTGGTAAAGTCTTAGAAATATTTTTAGGATCTGCAAGCCTTAAAAGAAGTAATCCAGAAGCTACTACACCTGTAGAATTTCCAAATTCTATCAAACTTTTTTCAAACCAGTAATCATCAAAAATAAAGTACGCAAAATAAGCAATACAGATTAAATTCCAAAATAAACCAAACATAGTAAACACTAAAATTAATATCCAATTATCAAAAACAACAGCAATATCTAAACTTGCCATAGCGGTAAAAATCAATAGGTCTGTAGATAAAATACCAATCTCCCTTTGCAGAATATTTGAAATTAATTCAGTATTTTTGGTTTTCTCTAAAATATATCTTATGAGGAGTGAGCCTATAAGGATAAAAGGGAATACTGGGAGTGAAAAGATAATTTCTTTAGAAAAATCACCAAAAGAACTAGAAATATACCTTAAAAGTTTGAGTAGCAAAACACCAAATGAAATTGCCAAGCCAGAGAACCCAAGATTTATTGTCAAAATTCTTAAATCTGCGAAAATCCCTATCTTATTGTTTTCCTTTAGATTATCTTTTTTTTCGAGAATTTCCTCAGTATCTGTAATAGCTAAAGTTCTCCCAAGAAAAATAAATATACTGCCCAATATTGAAGATGATAAAAGACCCATTGTTGCCATAGCAAGACCAAGATCTAAACCATTTTGGAAACCTAGTCTATTAAAACTCTCTCCGATGATAGATGCAGCTCCATGTCCTCCTTGAAAACCAACTTCGATCAAACACCCCATTAGAGGATTAGTATCTATAGATGGGGGCAAAAAATATTTTACAACTATACCTCCAATAAAAAATTGTCCGAATCCTAGGGAAAGAGCAAGCAAAAACTGATTAAAGATTGGTTTAACTAAACCATTTATATTTGGAATAGGTCTTCCCATCATTAAAGTTGCGAAAACCAATGATAAAAGAGGTGTAGGTAAATTACTCCAAACATTGATTGTTTCTTTTGGCAAAAAGTGTATCGCTCCAAATGGACCTATAGATATACCTAAAATCCCTGATATAACTGCTATTGGCAATCCAAATCTCTCAAGTTGAACAGCAAGTTTAAATTTCCTACCAAAAATCAAGAGAAAAAATATAATTAAAAATCCAAAACAACTTATTAATAGAGAATTTGAAAAAATATCCTTATTCAGCAGAGAAAAAATTTTCAATGACTTAAAAAACATATAATTATAAATCTAAATTAATAACCAAATTTTTTCAAATAAAAAAGGCCTCATAAAATGAGGCCTTTAAAACTAAATATTAATTAGATTTAGTCTTTTAAAGTAACAGTAGCATTATCAATGTTACCAATTGCATTTGTAACTCTCTTAAAGTCAAAACCTAGCGCTCTTAGAGCATGCCATAGATGGCCTTGGATAAAGAAGAATCCAAAATAGTAGTGAACATTTGCTAACCATGCTCTATTGGTATATTCACCGTCAGGTAG
>QCNH01000068.1 GCA_003213275.1 Prochlorococcus sp. AG-424-M03
TTGAAAAACATCTCCAATCCCTTGTTCACTAACAACCAATAATTTACCTTTATTTTTAAAATTATCTTTACTTAGTTTTTCAATATTAGGGATGGCAATTGGAAGAAGAGGTTCTGCTTTCTTAAATCTATATTCATACTCCAACCAGCCCTCTTTATATGCACCTGATATTAAAAGAGTAAGACTTAAATTATAATGGGATTCTGCAGAATTAGATTTATAATTTAAAGATTTGTGGAATGAAAAAATAGCTTTTTTAAAATCCCCCTTTTCATGGAATGAATTTCCTAAATTGATATGAGCTTCTGTAAAATCAGATTTGTATTTTATAGCTTCTTTGAAGTAGAAAATAGCTTTATCAATATTCCCCTCAGATTTAAATAAATTACCTAGGTTGTAATTAGCATTTGGGAAATCAGGTTTTAATTGTAAAGCTTTCTGATAAGAAGAAATAGCTTTTTTAACTTCATTTTTTTCAAATAGTAAGTTTCCAAGATTATTAAGAGTCTCTGGAAAAACTGGTTTGTATTTTAAAGCTTCTTGATAAGATAATATTGCTTCATTTATATTGCCTAAAAAATTATAAATATTACCCAAATTATAATAAGTTTCTGCATATTTAAATTTATATTTTATGGTCTCTTTAAAATATAAAATTGCCTGTTGGAAATCACCTTTATTTTTGAGTAAAATGGCAAGGTTATAAAAGGCATTTGGGTAATTGGGATTATACTTTAAAGCTTGTTTATATGAGTAGATTGCTTTATTAATATCACCTTTATTGCTATATACATTACCTAAGTTAAAATGAGCTTCCGAATAATCGGGCTTTAATTCTAGGGCTTTTTTACAAGAAGAAATCGCATCATTTAAATTACCCTTATTTAGTAAAACTACACCAAGATTATTATGGGCATCAGCGAAATCTGGTTTTATATTTATGGCTTTTTTGAGCAAATCTAGTGTCTTATCTAATTCTCCTGTTAATAGATAAATCGCAGCTAAATTCCCAAAGACAATATGATTATCAGTACCTTTTTTTATAATTTCTAAATATATTTCTTCTGCTTTTTTGAAATCTCCTATATTTATAAATTCAATTGCTTTTTTTTCTTTGATTTTATTTTTAAAATTATTTAATTCTTTTGTTTTTTCAATATTTTTTTTACCATCTCCTGAGATAGATGTGTTTTTTATATTGGAAGAATTTTTTTTCATTTATTTCATCAAAAATAAATTATCATCATTAACAAGAGATATTTAATACAATTAATTTTTTTTCAAGCCTTATATATTAATATAAAAAAAAATTCGTAAAATTAAGAATATATAACTATTGTTATAAATAAGTATGTATGAAAAATTCTATAGTTTAAAGTGAATCCTGAAAATTCAAAGGAAAAAATTAAACACAATAACCCTTCAAGAGAGCAAATCATTAATCAAGCTTTTAAATATCACTTAGAAGGAAATATTAAAGAGGCCGCAAAACATTATCAATTTTTTATAAATCAAGGATTTAATGATTACAGAATTTATTTTAATTTTGGAATAATACTTAGAAACTTTGGTAATTTTAAAAAAGCAGAATTAGCACAACGTAAAGCAATTGAACTAAAACCTGATTTCGCAGAGGCATATGCAAATCTTGGATTAGTTTTAATCGATCGCGGCAATTTAAAAGAAGCAGAATCAGCTACTCGAAAAGCAATTGAACTAAGACCAGACTTAGCATTGGCATACTCAAATCTTGGAACAATATTAAAAAATCTTGGCAAACTAAAAGAGGCAGAATCAGCTACTCGAAAAGCTATTAAAATAAATTCTCAGTTCGTTTTAGCATATTCCAATCTGGGAATAATTTTGAAAGATCTTGGCAAGTTCAAAGAAGCAGAGTTAGCAACACGCAAGGCGATTGAACTCGATCCTAATTTTGCGGATAGCCACTATAATCTTGGCGTTATATTGATTAATCTTGGCAAGTTCAAAGAAGCAGAGTTATCAACTCGTAAGGCGATTGAAATCAATCCTAATTTTGCTGATGGTCATTATAATCTTGGAATTATATTGATTAATCTTGGCAATCTAAATGAAGCAGAGTTATCAACTCGTAAGGCGATTGAACTAAACCCTAAATATGCAAAGGCATATTCTAACCTTGGCAGCATATTAACAGATCTTGGCAAGTTCAAAGAAGCAGAGTTAGCAACTCGAAAGGCGATTGAACTAAGCCCTAATTTGCCAGAAGCATATTCCAATCTAGGTAGCATATTAAGAGACCTCGGCAATTTAGAAGAAGCAGAATTCTCTACTCGAAAAGCAATTAAAATTAATCCTAAATATTTAAAAGCTCATAGCAATCTTGGTGTAGTTTTACTAAATAAGGGTAATTTAAATGATGCGATTTCCTCTTTTAAAAATGCTTTAGAATTAAATCCTAAATGTCCTGAATCTCATTTTAATTTAGGGCTAGCACTATTATCAAAAGGTGAATATAGAGAGGGTTGGTTGGAGTATGAATATAGATTTAAGAAAGCAGAACCTCTTCTTCCAAATGCCATTCCTAATATTGAAAAACTAAGTAAAGATAATTTTAAAAATAAAGGTAAATTATTGGTTGTTAGTGAACAAGGGATTGGAGATGTTTTTCAA
>QCNH01000069.1 GCA_003213275.1 Prochlorococcus sp. AG-424-M03
ATGTTTATTGATTCTTACGATTGGGTAATGGTTCCTAACGTTTATGGAATGAGTCAGTTTAGTGACGGAGGTATTTTCTCAACTAAGCCATACATATCGAGCTCTAATTATGTAAAAAAAATGTCAAATTTTAAAAGTGGCCCCTGGTGTTCAATTTGGGATGGGTTATTTTGGAAATTTATTAAAGATAATGAAAGCTTTTTTAGAAAGCAATATCGACTGGCAATGTTAACTAGAAATCTCGATAAAATGTCAGAGGAAAAATTAAATAATCATTTAAAAACGGCCGATAAATTTTTAAAAGATATTCAATAAATTAAGACCTAATAAGTTATAGTTTCTTTTGAAAAATTAAAAGAATATTATATTATTACGAAATATTACAGACCGATGTTAAGTTAGTAAAAATCAGATTTATCTAATGGAAATTGGAACACTTTTTTTGAAAAGTAATTCAACGGGTATTATCACTTTTTCTGAATTAGATTGGATAACTACCCATCAATCTAATTTCACAAGATTAGAAGAATCTATAGCAATTAAATTAGGAAGAATGCTTGATGCAGGATCTATCAATATAGGTTGCCGTTTGAATTCCTAATTAATGTTTTATTTTTTAATGAAGTATCAAGAAGAGAAAAAATTATTTTTTCGAGAAAGAATTCATTCTTTAAATATCTTTCTTTTTTTAGGATTTAATCTGACACTTATTTCTATCTTAGGTTTTATTTGGTTTAATTCTGCAATTGAAAAAGTAGTTTAAATTTTTGAATTTTTTGTATATTAAAGTTATCTTTAGAAATAAATTATATTTTGAGCATAGGATATTTACAAAGGAAAGCAGCTTGGGAAATTTTATTAAAAGTTAGTTCTGGTGATTTTTCTGATCATGCTCTTGAAAAGGTTTTAAGAAATTATCAATTTAATCCTCTTGATATAGCTTTTATTACAGAATTATCTTTTGGATGCATAAGGTATAGAAAATTTCTTGATCTTTGGACGGATCATACCTCAAAAATTACCCATAAAAAGCAGCCTCCAAAATTAAGATGGCTTCTACATATAGGTTTATATCAACTATTGAAAATGGATAAAATTCCATTTCCTGCAGCTATTTCTACCACTGTAGAAGTAGCTAAAAAAACAGATTTAAATGGGTTGGCGGGAACTGTAAATGCGATATTGAGAAATGCATCAAGAAAATTAGAAAAAGAAATTTTTCCGAAATTATCTTCTGATAGAAAAGAAAGAATTTCATATCTTGAATCATTTCCATTATGGCTTGTGAAGGATCTTTATAAATGGGTAGGCAATAGCGAGGGTGAAAATATCATTAAGGCATTTAATAAAAAACCTTCAATTGATTTGAGAATTAACCAATTAAAAACTAATTTAGATGAATTTATGAAAGTACTTCATGAAAATAAAATTGATGCTGAAATTATTAAGGATTTAGATAATGGAATTACGTTAAAATCTAATCCAAGATCTATAAAAAATTTACCAGGATATAGTGATGGACTTTGGACAATTCAAGATAGATCTTCTCAGTGGATAGCACCTCTCTTAAAGCCAAAAGAGGGTGAAAAGATTTTAGATGCTTGTGCAGCTCCAGGAAGTAAGTCTACCCACTTAGCAGAATTAACAAATGATAGTGCTGAAATTCTTGCTGTCGATAGATCAGCAAAAAGATTGAAAATACTGCAATCAAATTTAGAAAGGTTAAATTTGAAATCTGTTTATACCCTGAAGGCCGATGCTACGAGTTTGATTGAATTGAATCCTAAGTTTATATCTTATTTTGATAAGATTTTATTAGATGCTCCCTGTTCTGGCATTGGAACTCTTTCCCGGAATCCCGATTCTAGATGGTCTTTAAGTAAAGAAAAAATAAAATCTTTAACTTTATTACAGGAAAAACTATTAGAGAGTATTTCTCCTCTTTTGAAAAAAAATGGAACTTTAGTTTATTCAACTTGTACTATTTGTCCCGATGAAAATAATCTATTAATTGAAAGATTTATTGAAAAAAACAAATCTTTAAAATTGATTAGCCAAAAGCAAATTTTACCTAGCTTAGATTATCCTGGTGATGGATTTTATTCTGCAATAATTTCTTATATATCTTAAAAATATAATTTATTTTTTAATTGGGATTTTATAAATTTCAGCTATAAACTTCTTCCATAAATAAGCGGCATTTCCACTAGATAAATCAGATTCTTTGTTATCGTCGTAACCTATCCAGACCCCTGTCGTAAGGTTATCAATGGAACCAATAAACCAGAGATCTTTATTTCCATCAGATGTTCCAGTTTTTCCATAAATTTTCTTTCCTTTTATAGAGGCTGCTTTTGAAGTGCCTTCTTTTACAGATTTTTCAAGAAGTTTATTTATTTTTTTGTTTATTTTAAAATCTAATATTTTCTTGGAAATAAATTTATTTTCCCAAATAGATTTATCATTTAATGATTCTATTTTTTCTAAGATTTCAGGGCTTTGAATCACCCCATTATTGTTTATTGCAGAATATGC
>QCNH01000070.1 GCA_003213275.1 Prochlorococcus sp. AG-424-M03
GCATCACTACAAAATATCTTGCGAAGACATATCATTAGTAATCGATTCAGATAAACGTAAGTGGGGAACATTCGTTCCTGGTATCGGACAGGAAATTAAAAGCCCCTCTTTTCTCAAAAATCATCCAATTCATACTCTTATTGTCCCAACACAATGGCGGACCCAAGACATCCTTATTGAGGCCAATTCAATGGGACTTACTTTTAATCAAGTGCTTATTGAGCATAAAGGAAGACTGATTAACTTCATAACCGAAACGCATCCCTATGATAAAACCAAACTTAATAGTTTAGCTAAATTGCAAATAAGAAAAAATAGTCCCAGTTGAATAAAGAAATATCAATCCTTGACAAATTAAAAACCTATACTTTAAAACCAGAAAATTAAAAAAAAACTGTCAATAAATCTTTTATTTCAGAGGAAATAATGAATACATTTATTTAAGTAGGTTATGTATTAATTAGAGATTAGAACCTTAAAAAGAATTTAAGCACTTATTCACCGATAACTGCATAGGACATACAAGTAGCGTAGGAAAACCTATTGATTTTTAAGTTGCTGATCCCAATAGTATCTAGCAGGGCAAGTGTTTCACCAGGAAATTGACGCATATTTAACTCATCAAATAATATAATAGCCCCTTTCGGCATTCGAGGGACTAATAACTTAAGTGCTGTATGGGTCGGCTCATAGAGATCTACATCTAAATGCAAAAGAGAGACCATCAAATGAGGATTCTTATCAATATAGTCAGGAAGAGATTGATTTATATCTCCAGAAATTGTCTTTAACTTTGGGATGTGACCTAAAAATCTCGTTTTGTCACCGATGCGCGAAGATTGGAGTATTTCATCTTCGACACCTGGTTCAACCGCAAACCCATTTATTTTTGTATGCTCACTAACATCCTCAGAAAGATGATCTTTGGACGATGTCGAGGGAAATCCAGAAAAAGTATCAAAGCCAATAATTTCACGAAGATAGTTTGTTGGCTCATAAATTGAGCTCAAGTGATACCATGCCATAAGACTTGCGCCTCTAGCTACTCCCATTTCAACTATAGATCCATTTATATTCAAAATCTTTAGAAAAACTTCATTACGAGTTAAAAACTTTGTTAAACTTTCCCTCGAAACATACTTAGTAAAATTTTCAAGTTTTACATTATTTGATGCCAAAGAGCTTTCGTAAAGCTCCTCATATTCTTGCAAAACATCCATATTTTCTTTGCTTTGACGGGAGGATTCTCTAATTAATTTTTTAAAGTCATTGGGTGAACTCATATTCTCAAAAATTGTTTTTTGATTTTAATGCATTAGACCCGGCTGTAGATAAATCCTCCCAAACCCAGCCCCTATTCTTAAAGAATTCATCCTCAAGATTGCTAAACCTAATTGTAATGGCAAATCTAACAGTTTTTGATTTATTAATATGAGCCGTATGCGGTAGATGGCCGTTAAACAATAAAAGATCACCTTTTTTAAGATTTGGAGTGATTACCTTTGGGAAGCTTTGGACGATATCATTGTTTATAGCAATCCATTTGTTATTAGGTTGTTTATTATCATGTTCCAACAATCCATTGATATGGCTACCTGGTGCAACCGAAATAGAACCATTGAGCGAATAGGTATCTTGCAGAGGGATATATGCAACAAGATGATTCGATTGATTGTAGAAAGTATCCTGATGCCATCGAGCAACATGCCAGCTTTCATGAGGCAAAGACATTACAATATTCAATCTGGTGTGAATAGCAACATTTTGCGAGAGCAATTGTCTTACATAGCAGAGCAAAATATCATTAGATGCTAATTGATGCATCCATGGCAATCTATTTACTTGGTCATAAACATAACCCTGCTTCTCCGGGGACAATTCAGTTAGGTAAATAAGTAATTCCGACAACCCATGAACAGATTGCATGTTTACTCTAGAGAGGATATCGCAGGAATATGAGTCAATTGTTTCAATCTGAGATTTGACAAGCCAAGATAAATCAGAGATTAATAAATTTATTTTACAGTCGTCAATAAAGCGCGGAATTAACAAAAAACCATTTTGATCATATTCGTCAATATGGTTAGAATTAAGTAACTCGCTCATAGTCAAACAATAACACGCATTAACGGTCCAAATGTTCCATGTCACTGAAAGACCATGCAGCTGTAGCCCTTGGGAATGTATGGACCTTAGATCAAAGGCTGAGATTTGAATGGACCTTTGAACTTGTATAGATTTATTTGCTTTTGGTTTCACCACTAAAAGAGCCAGTTTTAGTTTTATTTGA
>QCNH01000071.1 GCA_003213275.1 Prochlorococcus sp. AG-424-M03
ACTTAACCCAGTGAATGCAATCAACAGGGCAAGTATCTATGGCTTCTTGTATAACATCTACAATATCCCCATCTTGTCTAATTGCTCGGCTTCTACCATGAAATTCATCAACCATGAAAGTATTCGAAGCGACATGTACACAATATCTGCAGCCAATACACTTAGCTTCATCAACCCATACAGCCTTTTCAGCTAAATTTCCACCTAATATAGGCTCCCAGCCTGTAGTTTCGAGGTTGTTATCATTATTATCAAATGGATCGGTAAAATCCATATTTAAATTTTAGTTATCCCACTTTGTTAAAACCAATTCAATAGAACCGTCATTTTTATTTTTTTCTTCAACAATCTTATAACCATCCTCTTTTGTCTTATCAATAATTGTTTGGTAAGCATACATTTGAGTAACTTTAGAAATAAATCTTTCTACAGGTAGCTCAAATTTCCATAGATCAAGATCAGTAACTAATTCATATGCATTTGAATTATTATCCAATTTAAATCCAACTTTAGTATCACCTGGTAAATTCATGCTTATATCAACAGCTGTAAACTTACCTCTATAACCTTTAACAAATTTTTCGTCTTGATTGATAACATAACCAAGGTTATTTAAGGCCTTAATTAGTGGCTCTGCTTCTTTGAGCTGAGTTTTAATGGTACTAAAATGTGACATTAGATTCGTTGTTTAATTGTTTTAAGTGTTCATTTTGATTAGAGATGAAAGCATCAGATGTTTTATTCTGAACTGTTACTTCACCGAGAGCATCTTCGAGATTTTTTGTTGCTTCATTGCATGAATGACCAGTGAATCCCTCAACAGTCTCTTCAACTCTTCCGTCTTGATGAATTTTGAATCTTAATGTTCTTTGAGGCATTAAATTCAAGTACTCGGAAATTATACTTTATATACAATAACGAAAATTTTTTGTTTCAGTTGGTACAAGTTAATTAATTTTAATTTTTATATTGAATAACTGATAAATTAATTTTTTTGATAGCGTTCTGGTAAAAAATTAAGATATTTTCAATTATAAAAACCTTGCATTCCCATCGAATCCAAGGCGGTTTTTGCTTCTTCCATAACGGATGGTTCTTTATCGAAAAGAGCTATCTTGGTACATTCATCAACGAAACTTTCTTGAAATTTATTATTTAATTTTTCGTAAAGTCTACACAATGACCAAATGCAATTACTTCTTACACCTGATTCATTATCTATCTTTAAACTTATTAAAAGCTGTTCTGCTGCTAATTGAGCATTTTCCAAAGAAACATTTCCAATTTCAGCTAAAGAACTAGATGACCACAGCCTTACTGCCGCTACATCATTCTTCAAAGCATTTATTAATGGATCTAAAACAATTTGGTTATCATAATTTGCTAAGCTCCATGCAGTTGCTCTTCTAACATAAGCGTTATCATCAGTCTCCAAAAGATTAACAAGTTTTTGGACTGCGCTAGGACATGGATTGCGACCCAAAGCATATACCGCACTCATTCTCTCAACAGGACAAGGTTGATCAAGTAATGGCAATAAAAGGGGGAAAGATCTTTGATCTCTGTATTCACAAAATATTCTTAAGCCCTGTATTCTTTCTTCTCTATTACCATTTAGCTTTTTTAAAGCTTCATTGCACTCTTGAGTAATATTTAAACCTTTTGAAAAAGCATCTTCATCAATTTGCTCTAAAGGATCTATTTCAATCTCTAAAGCCAATTCTCTGGCTAAAACATCTGGATCAACTGCGATGTCAGCTAAGCTTTCTTTATTAGGATCCTTATTTTTTGTCATTTTCAAAAACTAAAAATATTAATTCATTGGGGCAGGCGACATCATATCTCCTGGTAACCAAATTCTTGCACTAACTGCAAAAAAGGCAATCCCAAAAAGTGTAACGATAGCGAAAGGTAAAATTTTTGTCTTAATAAAACCCAAAGATCCAAAATTAATTAACACAATAATAACCTGTTTAATAGACTTTTAAAAAATTTTTCTTAGATAATATTATTTATTTCTTGCATTTTGTCTTAACTGACCACATGCAGCATTTTTATCTAGACCTCTGCTTTGTCGCAGGCTAACAGCGATGCCATTATTAGAAAGGCGAGATTGAAATAATTGAAGATTTTTTAAAGAGGCTCGTTTAAATTCAACCTC